>PGEI01000166.1 GCA_002894305.1 Comamonadaceae bacterium CD01 | reverse complement strand
GCGTGGCCGACTATGGGCTGGAGGCGGATTTGTTTGCGGCCGTGCCGGAGATGGTCAAGGCTTTGTGAGCGCCTTCGTCAGTCATTCAAATCAGAGAGCGGCCACAAGGCCTGGCTGCTTTCAAAGCAACGCTGCGCGCCCGTGACCGGATCCGTGAACTCCAGCCGCCGCGCGAGCAGTTGCAGCGGCCGGGAGTAGTCGCCCGGCGCGGCGTCGCAGACTTCGGGATACAGCGCATCGTGCGCAATCGGCATGCCCAGCGCGGCCATCTGCACGCGCAACTGGTGGCGCTTGCCGCTGACGGGCTCCAGCCGGTAGCGCGCCATGCCGCCCAGGCGCTGCAGCACGTCGATGCGGGTGAGGGCATTGGGCTCGCCCGGCGCTTCGTGCATGCGAAAGAAATCGCCGCATTCCTGCAGGCGGCTGGCGTGTTGCAGCGGAAAGGCCAGATCGCCGCGCCAACGGGCATTGGCCTCGTAGACCTTGCGCACCGCACGATCGCGAAACAGCGCCTGGTAGCGCCCGCGCGTGGCGCGCTGCGTGGAAAACAGCACCAGGCCGGCGGTGTCGCGGTCGATGCGGTGAACGGGTGATAGCTCGCGCAGCCCCAGCTTGCGGCGCAGGCGCACCAACAGCGTGTGCTGCAGATAGCGCCCAGCCGGAGCGACGGGCAGAAAATGCGGTTTGTCGGCGACCAGCAGATGCTCATCCTGGTAGAGCACCTGCTCTTGAAACGGTATGCAGGCCTCATCCACCAGTTCGCGGTAGTAGTACAGCCGCAGGCCAGCCACAAAGAGGCGCTCGGGTGTGACGCGCACGCCATGCTCATCGACCACCTCGCCCAGCAGCATGCGCCGCAGCCAGTCATCGCGCGACACCAGTGGCAGGCGCTGCGCGAGAAAGTCCAGCATGCTGCCCTGCCCCCGGCTGGGCAGCACCACACAGCTGGGCGCCACGCCGTCGCGCAGCGGCAGAACCTGAGGGTCGTGGGTGTTGTACATCCTGGAGCCGCCGGACAAAGTCAAACGGACTGCAGTGCGGCAACTGCAGTCCGTTGGATAGTAATGGCCGGCGTGGCGGGCCCTCTTGCAAGTGTCTTACCAAGCTGCACCACACTCCGCACCTTGGGCCGGAATATACGGATAAAAATTGCTCTGTTTGGTGAAATTGTGGAATTTGCTCTCACCCTGTCTCACTCGCACTGCATCTCCCGCCAATTGTTCCCAGGATAGATGCGGCAGTCAAAAGCGGCGACTGTGGGACGAAAAAGCCGCGCACGGCCAGGCGATTGCCGCGCAGCAGACGGCTGCTGCCCGGTGCGGCGGGCGCTGGCGCTTGAGGCGGCCCCGACGTCATTGCTTTTCTTGCTCTTTGCCCTTGGCAGCGCCACCCGGCGCACGCGCCGACGGCACGCGCCAGCCATGGCGTATCGCGCCGTAGCGCAGCGCAAAGCACAGCAGGCCGCCAGCGGCTGTGCTGGCGACGGGCGAGAGCTGCAGCGCATACCCGGCCACGACCACCAGCGCGCCGGCCAGCGCGGCGAGCGCGTACAGGTCGGCGCGCAGCACCACGGGTATCTCGCGCACCAGCATGTCGCGCAGCATGCCGCCGCCAATGCCGGTCAGCATGCCCAGCAGCGCGGCCATGGGCGGGATCAGCCCGTATTCCAGCGCTTTTTCGGCGCCGGCCACCGCAAAAAACGCCAGCCCTATCGCATCCAGCCACTGCACCGAATGCTTGAAGCGCGTGACCAGCGGGTGCCAGAAGAACACGATGGCGCCGGCCAGCACCGAGACGCTGACGTAGTAGCCGCTGGCAATGGCCGCCGGCGGCACCGC
This sequence comes from Comamonadaceae bacterium CD01, assembly GCA_002894305.1. Lineage (GTDB taxonomy): Bacteria > Pseudomonadota > Gammaproteobacteria > Burkholderiales > Burkholderiaceae_C > Comamonas_C > Comamonas_C faecalis. The sequence continues at coordinate 4,115 of PGEI01000166.1, read as the reverse complement.
GCCGATGAGCAGGTCGCGCGTCATGCCGCCCGCGTTGCCCGCGGCAAACGCCAGCACCATGACGCCGAAGATGTCCAGCCGGTGGCGCACCGCCGCCGCCGCGCCGCTGAGCGCAAAGACGAAGGTGCCGCCCAGGTCGAGCGTTACCAGCAGCGGGCCGATGACGTTGGTGTTCATGTGCTTGCGGCTTGCATGCCGTCGTGTGTTGTACGGGATGTGGCGCCGCCTTTGCGGGGCGGTGGTACGGGAGCAATCGTATCGGCCCTGCGCCGGAGTGCCGGCAAGATGCCGGCACTCCAATCGCAGCGAGGGCGCCGCGCCTACGGAATGCCAGGTTCCGTGGCGGGAGCGGCGCCCTCGCCGCGATGGGCGCCGCCGGCCATCTGCGCGCGTGCGCTGTCGCGCGCCTGGGCCAGCAGCAGCTGCAGCTGCGCCTGCATGGCGGGCGGGCAGTCCTGCAGCAGCTCGGCGGCCAGCGCCGCGCGCTCCGCGGCCAGCCGGCCAAACAGCTGCTGGCCCTGCGCGCTCAGGCGCAGCTGGCGCACGCGCCGGTCTTGCGCGCTTTCGCTGCGCAGCAGCCAGCCTTTGTCCTGCAGCTGCGCCAGCATGCGCGCCATCTGCGCTTTGTCCACGCGGCTGTGCTCTACCAGCCTTTTTTGCGTGCATCCGGGGTGCTCGCCCACTTTCATCAGCACGCGCAGTTCGCCAAAGCTCAGCTGCGGGCACACCACGGCCAGGCGCTGGCGCATGCGCATGCGAAAAATGCGCAGCAGCTCGTGCAAAGTGTCAAAGACGTCGATGGGCTGGAAACTGGAAGCTGGAGTCGGCATGGATGGGCAGCTTATAAAACGGTTGACCAAGTCTACCGATCATATGACAATCAGTTGACTTTATCAACCATTTGAATCGCCATGCCCATCTCGCCTTCCACTCCCCTGATCCAGCGCGTGCGCCACCCGTTTGCCGCCCGCCACGTGCAACTGCTGGCACGCCAGGCCGTCAGCCCCGGCTTTGTGCGCCTGACGCTGGGCAGCCCCGCGCTGGCAGGTTTCGTCAGCGCGGGCTTTGACGACCACGTCAAGCTCATCCTGCCGCAGGCCGGACAGGACAGGCCCAACCTGCCCGCCATCGTCGACGGCCGCCCGCACATCGACGGGCCGCGCCCGACGATGCGCGACTACACGCCGCTGCATTTCGACGCGCAGAACAACACCCTGCAGGTGGAATTTGCCATTCACGGCAGCGGCCCGGCCGCCGACTGGGCGCGCAGCGCGCCGATTGGCGACTGGGCCGGGCTGGCCGGCCCGCGCGGCAGCATGGTGGTTCCTGCCGATCTCGACTGGCATGTGCTGCTGGGCGACGAGTCGGCCATGCCGGCCATCGAGCGCCGCCTGGCCGAGCTGCCCGAGGGCACGCGCGCCATCGTGCGCGTGCAGGTGCAAGACCCGGCCGACCAGCGCGCCTGGACCAGTCGCGCGGCGCTGGACTGCGTGTTCACCGACTCGCTGGCGCGCGCCGTCGACCAGCTGGCGCTGCCCGCCGGCAGCGGCTTCGTCTGGGGCGCGGGCGAGAACGCGCTGATGCAGTCGCTGCGCGCGCCGCTGCTGGCCAAGGGCGCCGACGCCAAGCGCATGCGCCTGTCGGCCTACTGGAAGCGCGGCGTGGCCGATCACCATGAGGAGCTGGCGGAATGAGCGGGCCGCTTTCAGGATGTCGCAGCAAGCGCCCAGCGGATATGGGAGTGACTGGTTTCATCATCAGGCAAAGGCAACCGGCGGCGCCGGTATTCACTCCCTCTCCCTCAGGGAGTGAGTGAGGATGAGGGCCGGCGACCTCATCCGAAGCACGTCGCCGACCAATCTGCGAATCCCTTGCAGGGAAACCCCCGAAGCCACCAGCCTCCGGCTGCAGCCACGGGCATGCAAGCCATCGCGAACCGATGTCTCGCCCGCACCAGCGCAGCGCTGGCAAGTGCCGCACAATGGCCGCCATGCAGCTTCACTTCATCGCCAACCAGGGCCAGCCCTCCTCCGGCGGCCGCACGATCGAGGTCATCGACCCCTCGTATGGCCAGCCGTTCGACACCATCCAGCGCGGAACGCCCGAGGACATCGACGCCGCGGTGCGCGCCGCGCGCCAGTGTTTTGACGAGGTGTGGCGCAAGACCGCGCCGGTCGAGCGCTCGCGCCTGCTGATGCGGCTGTCGGCCAAGATCACCGAGCATGCCGATGAACTGGCCGCGCTGGAACAGCGCGACTGTGGCAAGCCCACCCGCCAGGCGCGTGCCGACGCCGCGGCGCTGGCGCGCTATTTCGAGTTCTACGCCGGCGCCTGCGACAAGCTGCACGGCGAGACCATTCCCGCGGCCGACGGTTACAGCGTGCTGACCTGGCGCGAGCCACACGGCGTGACCGGCCACATCGTGCCGTGGAACTATCCGATGCAGATCTTTGGCCGCTGCGTGGGCGCGGCGCTGGCCGCGGGCAACACCTGCGTGGTCAAGCCGGCCGAGGACGCCTGCCTGTCGCTGCTGCGCGTGGCCCAGCTGGCGGCCGAGGCGGGTTTTCCTGCCGGCGCGCTCAACATCGTCACCGGCTACGGCCACGAGGTGGGCGACGCCCTCGCCCGTCACCCGGGCGTGCAGCACGTGAGCTTTACCGGCAGCCCCCGCGTGGGCACGCTGATCCAGCAGGCCGCGGCCGAGCACCACTGCCCGGTGACGCTGGAGCTGGGTGGCAAAAGCCCGCAAATCGTGTTTGCCGACGCCGACCTGGACGCGGCGCTGCCGGTGCTGGTGGGCGCCATCATCCAGAACGCCGGCCAGACCTGCTCGGCCGGCTCGCGCGTGCTGATCGAACGCGACATCTACGAGCCGCTGCTCGCGCGCCTGGCGCGCGCCTTCGAGGGCCTGCGCGTGGGCCCGGCTGCCATGGACCTGGAGCTTGGGCCTCTGATCCGCCAGAGCCAGCAGCAGCGCGTGTGGGACTTTCTCTCGGATGCGCAGGCCGCCGGCATTGCGGTGGCGGCGCAGGGCCACATCGTCGACGAGGCGCCGGACACCGGCTTTTACCAGGCGCCCACGCTGCTGCGCGACGTGCCGCCCGAGCACCGCCTGGCGCAGGAGGAAATCTTCGGCCCGGTGCTGTGCGCCATGCCGTTTGACGGGGAAGACCACGCGGTGCAACTGGCCAACGCCACGGCCTACGGGCTGGTCGCCGGCATCTGGACGCGCGACGGCGGCCGCCAGCTGCGCATGGCGCGGCGCGTGGAAAGCGGCCAGGTGTTCATCAACAACTATGGTGCAGCCGGCGGCGTGGAACTGCCGTTTGGCGGCGTCAAGGCCAGCGGCCACGGCCGCGAAAAAGGCTTCGAGGCGCTGTATGGCTTCACCACGCTCAAGACCGTGGCCATCCGCCACGGGTAACCCGCCCTCCCGCCGCCGCGGGCGCACTCGGCGCCCGGGCGCATCTGCAACGACATGCCACTTCCTCCCCCCGTATCACGCACCGCGCGCCACCTGCGCCGCGTCACTTACCACGGCTATGAACGCGACGACGGCCTGTGGGACATCGAAGGCGAGCTGATCGACAGCAAGCCCGTGGACACCCCCATCCTGCGCGAGCCCGGCACTGTGCGCCCCGCCGGCGCGCCCATCCACCTCATGCGGCTGCGCGTGACCGTCGACCGCCAGCTGACGGTGCACGCCATTGCCGCGGCCATGGACGCGCACCCGCTGCACGACTGCCAGCAGGCGCTGCAGGCAATGCAGTCCATGGTCGGCGCCAACATGGCGCGCGGCTGGCGCCAGGCCATCCAGCACAACCTGGGCGGCGTGGCCGGTTGCACCCATATGCGCGAGCTGCTGTTCAACCTGGCCACGGCCGCGTTCCAGAGCATCAGCAGCGCCTTTGACGCGCAGGGCGACGCCCCGCCGCGCCATCTGGGCCAATGCACCGGCTGGGCCTTCGACGGCCGCGGCGTGCGCGAGTACTACCCGCAGTTCCACAAAAAGGCGCTAGTACGGCAACCAGGAAGTAGAGGAACACAATGAAAGCGATGGATTCGTGCTCAGGGCAAGGCGCAAACCGCAGCGATAGCCGTAGCTATCGCGAGGA
>PGEI01000165.1 GCA_002894305.1 Comamonadaceae bacterium CD01 | reverse complement strand
CTGCGCTTCACCTTCGCGTACTCGATCGATATAGAAATGGAATTACCCGGCCTCTGACAGGTACTGCTGTCGCAGCGCGCGCTTGAGCAGCTTGCCGCTGGGGTTCTTGGGCAGCTGGTCGACGAAGACCACCCGCTTGGGCGCCTTGAAGCCCGCCATGTGCTGGTTGCAGTGCGCGACGACGGCGGCCTCGTCCAGGGCGTGGCCGTCCTTGACGACGACGATGGCGGTCACCGCCTCGACCCACTTGGGATCGGGCAGGCCGATCACCGCCACCTCGCTGACCTGGGGCATGCGGTAAATCATTTCCTCGACCTCGCGGCTGGCGACGTTCTCGCCGCCGCTCTTGATCATGTCCTTCTTGCGGTCGACGACGGTGATGAAGCCCTCGTCGTCGATGGTGCCCAGGTCGCCGCTGTGAAACCATCCGCCCTCGAACGCCGCCAGCGTGCGCTCGTCGTCGTGCAGATAGCCCAGCATCAGGTGGGGCGAGCGGTGCGCGATCTCGCCCACCTCGCCGACCGCGACGTCCTGCATCCGGTCGTCGACGATGCGCGTCTGCACGTTGCGCGCCGCGCGCCCGGCAGAGCCGGCCTTGCGCAGCTGATCCTGCGGCAGCAGCAGCGTGGCCAGCGGCGCAATCTCGGTCTGGCCGTACAGGTTCCACAGCCGCACCGCGGGCAGGCGCTCGGCCATCTCCCTGAGCACCTGCACCGGCATGATCGACGCGCCGTAGTAGCCCTTGGCCAGGTGCGTCAGGCGCGCCGGGTCGAACAGCGGCGAACGCAGGAGCGCGATCCACACCGTCGGCGGCGCGAAGAAGCTGGTGATGGCGTGCTGTTGCAGCAGCGCCAGCAGGTTGTCGGGCGTCGGCTTTGCGGTGATGACGTTGGTGCTGCCCATGTAGACGGCCGGGCCGAAGAACACGTCCAGCTGCGCGCAGTGGTACAGCGGCAGCGCGTGCAGCGTCACGTCGGCCTCGGCGATCTCGGCGTCGATCACGCAGCTGACGTACTGCCACAGCACCGCGTCGTGCGTCAGCATCGCACCCTTCGGCGACGACTCGGTGCCGCTGGTGTAGACGATTTGCGCCACGTCGGCGCTGCCCAGTTGCGGCTCGGGCAGGGCATCGGTGCAGGCGGCCAGCTGGTGGAAGTCGTGCATGCCGGCCACCGGCGCGCTGTCTTCCTCGGAGGGCAGCCAGATGAACTGCGCCACCTGCGTGTCCAGGCGTGCCGCTGCCTGGGCCAGTTCGGCCAGGCCGCTGTCGGTGGCCAGCGTGCGCGCGCCGGCGTGGCGCAGGATGAAGGCTACCTCGTCGGCCTTGAGCATGAAGTTGATCGGCACCAGCACCGCGCCGCGGCGCGCCAGCGCAAAGCGCAGCGCGGCAAAGCCGTGCGAGTTGCGCGCCAGCACGGCCACCTTGTCGCCCTCGGCCACGCCAATGGCCGCCAGGCCCGCGGCCAGGCGCGAGACCAGCGTGTCGAACTCGGCATAGCTCCAGCGAGTGCCGCCGCAGACGATGCCCGTCTTGTGGGGCAGGCGCAGCGCGGTGCGCGTGAGGACGTCGGCGATGGTCTGGCGGCGCACGGCCGGGGAGATGGGGGCGGTCATTGGTGTGTCTCCTGTTTCTGTTTGCTGAAACGGCCATTGTGGTGGGGCGGCGCGCCGACGCACAAACCGGGTCTGTACCGCGGGGGACAGCGCCCACGGACCACCGGTGCCGGACACAAAAAAGCGCAGCCGCCCGTCGCCAGGCGGCTGCGCCGTGGGCAGGGCAGCGGTGTCAGTCGACCTTGGCGCCCGAGGCCTTCACCAGCGGCTGGTATTTGGCGCGCTCGGCGGCCATGAACTGGTCGAACTGCGCGGGCGTGCTGGCCACGGGCTCGGCCAGCAGGTTCTCGAAGCGCTCGCGCGTGGCTGGTGCCGCCAGCGCCGCGCCAAAGGCCTGGCTCAGCTTGTCGAGCACCGGCGCGGGCGTGCCCGCGGGGGCGACCAGGCCCCACCAGGTGTCGATGGCAAAGCCCGGGTAGCGGGCCGACATCGGCGCCACGCCGGGCAGCATCGGGCTGGGGTTCAGCGAGGTGACCGCCAGTGCCTTGAGCTTGCCCGACTTGATGTTGGGCGCGGCGGCGGCCAGGTTGTCGAAGTTGAAGTCCACCTCGCCGGCCAGCAGCGCCAGCTGCGCCGGGTTGGCGCCGCGGTAGGGAATGTGCAGCGCAAAAATGCCCGCCTGGTGCTTGAACAGCTCGCCGGCCAGGTGGCCGGCGCTGCCGTTGCCGCCGCTGCCGTAGTTGAGCTGGCCCGGGTGGGCCTTGCCGTAGGCGACCAGGTCGGCCAGCGAGTTGATGCCGAGCCTGGCCGCGCGATCGGCGTTGACGACGAGCACGTTGGGCACGCGCACCATTTGCGTGACGCCGGCAAAGTCGCGGCCCGCGTCGTAGGGCATCTTGCTGAACAGCCAGGGGTTGACCGCGTGCGTGGCCGTGGCGGCGATGCCGATGGTCGTGCCGTCGGGCGCGGCCTTGGCAACCACATCGGCGCCGATGTTGCCGCCCGCGCCGGCCTTGTTCTCGACGACCACGGTGCCCAGCGTGTCCTTGACGCCTTCGGCCAGCACGCGCGCGGTGATGTCCAGCGGCCCGCCCGGCGGGTAGGGCACGATCAGGCGGATCGGGCCGTTCTGGGCGTGTGCCAGCGGGCTGGCCAGGGCGGCCGCGAAGGTGGCGGCCAGCAGCAGTTGTCTGCGTTGCATCAGGACTCCTTGGGGATGGGGTGGTTCAAAGGGTTGCCGCTTCGGGCCGGGCGTCGTGCTTGTCGGCCTCGCTGGTAAAGGCGTCGGCGTAGAAGGCTTCGGGCGGCAGGCCGCGTTCTTTGGTGTAGGCGGCCAGCGCCGCATCGACGACGACGGGCGCGCCGCAGGCGTAGACCTCGTGGCCCGACAGGTCGGCAAAGTCCTGCAGCACCGCCTGGTGCACAAAGCCGGTGCGTCCCTGCCAGCCGTCCTCGGGCAGCGCGTCGGAGACGACGGGCACATAGGTCAGCTGCGGCATGGCCTGCTGCTGCGCGCGTACCCAGGCGTCCAGGTACAGGTCGCGCGGGCGGCGCGCGCCCCAGTACAGCGTGATGGGGCGTGTGCTGCCCAGGTGCTGCAGGTGCTCGATCAGCGCCTTGATCGGCGCCAGGCCGGTGCCCGAGGCCAGCGCGATGATGGGCTTGCTGCCGTCCTCGCGCAGGTAGAAGCTGCCGAACGGCCCCTCGATGCGCAGGATGTCTTTCTCCTTCATCGCGCCGAACACGTGGTCGGTGAACAGGCCGCCTGGCATGTGGCGCAGGTGCAGCTGCACCATGGGCTCGGTGGCCAGCGTGTGCGGCGCGTTGGCCATCGAATATGAGCGGCGCGCGCCATCCTTGAGCACGAACTCGATGTACTGCCCCGCGTGGTAGCGCAGCGGCGTGCCGGCGGGCAGTTGCAGGCGCAGCTCCATCACGTCGTGTGCCAGGCGGCTCATCCGTGCGATGCGCACCGGCAGCTTCTTGACCGGGAAGGCGCTCTCGTCGGTCACCTGGCGCGACTCGATCACCACGTCGCCCAGCGCCACGGCGCTGCAGGTCAGGATCATGCCGGCCTGCTCCTCCTCGGCGCTGAGCGCGCGCGGCTGGTGCGGGCCGTGCACCACCGCGCCTTCGAGCTTCTTGCACTTGCACGAACCGCAGGCGCCGTCGCGGCAGCCGTAGGGCAGGCCGATGCCCGCGCGGATCGCCGCAGCCAGAATGGTCTCGCCGTTGTGCGTGCTGAAGCTGCGCCCGCTGGGCGCGACCGTGACCTTGTGCCCGGACTCGGAAGTCGTCATGGACTGGTTATCCTTGTTTGTTTCGGTCAAAAACAGTCTATTTTGCCTTCGAACCAAAACCCCCTGGGGGCGCTGCCGGCGCGCTTTCGCCGTCCGCGCCTGCTGATCGTCGGCTGCGGCGACGTCGGCCAGCGCGTGCTGCGCCAGCAGGCGCGCGCCCTGCAGCACGGGCGCGGCCCGCGCGTGCTGGTGCTGTTGCGCGAGCCGGCGCGCGCAGCACAACTGCGCGCCGCGGGCGCGGTGCCGCTGGCGGGCGACCTGGACGCGCCGGCCACGCTGGCCCGCTTTGCCGGCCTGGCCACACAGCTGCTGCACCTGGCGCCGCCGCCGGCCCGGGGCGCGCACGACACGCGCACCCGCGCGCTGGTGCAGGCGCTGCGCCGGCGCAGCGCGCCGCGGGCCCTGGTCTATGTCTCGACCACCGGCGTCTATGGCGACTGCGCCGGCCAGTGGGTCGACGAGTCGCGCCCGGTGGCGCCGGCAACGGCGCGCGCGCAGCGCCGCGTCGACGCCGAGGACATGCTGCGCCTGCTCGGGCGCTCGGGGGGCGTGCGCACCAGCGTGCTGCGCGCGCCAGGCATCTACGCCGCCGATCGCGCGGGCGGCACGCCGCAGGGGCGCCTGCTGCGCGCAACGCCGGTGCTGCGTGCCGAGGACGACGTCTACACCAACCACATCCACGCCGACGACCTGGCGCGCGCCTGCCTGGCGGCGCTGTGGCGCGGCCGGGCGCTGCGCACCTACCACGCAAGCGACGCCAGCGACCTGAAGATGGGCGACTACTTTGACCTGGCGGCCGACCTGTACGGCCTGCCGCGCCCGCCGCGCGTGGCGCGCGCGCAGGCAGCCGAGGTCTTGCCCGCGACGCTGCTGAGCTTCATGGGCGAGTCGCGCCGCCTGCGCACCGTGCGCCTGGCACGCGAGCTGCGCCTGGCGCTGCGCTACCCGACGGTGGCCGAGGGGCTGCGCGGTTGATTTCAGGGAATCGGGTAGGTATTGCCGCGGCTGTCGTAGCAGCGAAACACGTTGCAGTGCGTGATCTCGCGCGGCTGTGGGCGCGGCGGGCGCTGGTGGTGTGGCGGGCGCTGGTGCGGGGGCGGCACGACGATGACCGGTGCCGTGCTCGCCGTATCGGCCGCGCGTTCGCTGGCGATGCGCGCCTGCTCGTAGGGCGTCAGGCAGGCCAGGTCGGCCTGGCGCTGGGCGGCGTCCAGGCGCGCGCGGGTGTCGAACAGGCTGGGGTCGAGCGTGGCCAGCTGCTGCGCCAGTGCCTGGCGCGCCTGGCGGCAGGCGCTGGACTGGGCGGGGTCGGGCGGCTGGGCCGGCGCCGGCGCGGCCTGTGCCTGGGCCGCGGCCTGGGCGGCTGCGTGTTCTTGCGCGCGGCGCGCCTGCTTGCGCTGCTCGGCCTCGGCGGCCTGCCGGCGCTCGCGGGCGATGTCCTCGGCGCTTGGCGACGGCGCAATCTCCACGCCGCGCGCGCCTGCGTCGCAGCGGCCGTTGGTATAGGTCACGCTGCCGGTGGCCGGGTCGGTGCAGCGCACCACCTGGGCCCAGCCGGCGGCGGGCCAGGCCAGGGCGGCCAGCGCCAGCGCGGCGCATGCGGAGCACGCCAGCCGGCGGATGCGGGCGTGAGTGCGAAGGCGGTGAGGCAGCGTCATGGCGCGATTGTCCGCCGCTTCACAGCCAGCGCCGCGTACGCCGCAGGTAGTCGTCGAACGCGGCGCCAAAGCGTGCGCGCAGAAAGCGCTCCTCGGGCAGGATCTGCAGCCAGGTGAGCAGCGCGACCGACAGCGGCAGGCCCAGCCAGCTGGCCGCGTTGCCCAGCCACAGCGCCCAGCCGGCCAGCACCAGCAGCATGCCCAGGTACATGGGGTTGCGCGTGATGCGGTAGACCCCGCTGGTGACCAGCGCGCGCGTGTGCTGCGGCGCCAGCGGGTTGAAGGTGGTGCGTGCGCGGGCAAAGTGCGCCAGGCCCGCCAGCGCCAGCGCGCCGCCGAGGGCCGCCAGCACCAGCGCGGCCACCGTGGCCCAGAGTTGACCCTGGGGCCACAGCTGTGCCTGGGGCAGGGCGCGCGCCAGCGCCCACATGACGAGGGCGCACAGGCCGTCGATGACCGGCGGCGGAAGGCGCAGCTCGTACCAATTGCGTTGCATCGTCTGTTTCCTCGGAGCGTGTTTACGATCTTTTCATGATGCCCGCAATGCAGCAAAAAGCCGCAATCGAGGCGCGCGC
>PGEI01000164.1 GCA_002894305.1 Comamonadaceae bacterium CD01 | reverse complement strand
CGTTTTGAGTATGTTCGCACCGCCAAAAATAGCGTTAACAGGCCCTAGTTGGCCGTGACCTTGCCCGCCACGTTCAGGATCAGCCCGCCAAGCGAGTAGCCCTGGCTGGCCTTGGCGTTCACGCGCTAGTCGGCGCGCATCAGGCACTCGTTGATGGAGGACTCCGCATGCACCAGCGTCTGCCGGTCGGCACGCAGCAGCGCGTGGCGCTGGCAGTGGGCCATGTAGGCGCGCGCGGTCTGCAGGTGGTTGGCGGCGATCAGCGTCTGCCCCACCACATCCTGGATCTGCTCTATGGCTGGCGCCGCGCCGCGGATATGCGCCAGAGCAATGAACCGCATCGGGCAATTGGCAGGGCTGAGCATGTGTTCGCCATCTCCCCGGGCCACACATCGGCGCCGGGGAGGAGTTGAGGGAGCGGGCGCTGGATTGAACGCCATGCCTGTTCACCTCCTCTCCCCAGCCCTCCCAGCGAGGCGGGGAGAAACATCAGCGCCTGCATGTAGCAGCGGCCCGCCATGCCGCCGCCCAGAATGGCGAATTTCATCGGGAATCCGCCCTCGCGCCATGGCGGGGCTCATGCATGGCGTGCGCTCAGATGATGCGCGTCACGCCAGATGCGCCCCCAACACCCCCGCCAGCCCGAACATGCCGATGCGATCCTGCCCCAGCACGGCGCGCAGCTTGTCGTCGGCGACGATCTGGCGCTTGTCCTGGGGATCCTGCAGGTTGTGGGCGCGGATGTATTCCCACAGCTTCTTGACCGCCTCGGGGCGGGTGACCGGCGCGTCGCCGATCACCGCAGCCAATGCTGGGCTGGGTGTCTTGCCGGCGGCGGTGCTGGTCTTGCGCGCGGCCTTCTTGGCCGGGGCTTTTTTGTTTCACGATGACTCCAGCCCGGTAGTTCGCTGGACTGCGCCGTAGCTAGATACAGCAGGTTTATCAATAACTTACGCGCGTCCATCATATGCCGGTGCTTTCTGAAACTTGACCCGGTTTTCCCTCGCGCCGCTCCTATCTGGCTCCTGGAATCCGGGTTGTTCCGAGGAGTCATCATGGCAAAGATCAAGCTCACCAAGACCGCCGTGGAGTCGGCCCAACCCCAGGCCAAGGATGTTGAACTGCGGGATACCGTGGTGCCCGGCTTCCTGTGCAAGATTACCCCGACCGGCCGCCGGGTGTTCATGCTCCAGTACCGCACGAACTCCGGCCAGCCCCGCAAGCCCTCGCTGGGGCTGTACGGGGAGCTGACCGTCGAACAGGCACGAGTCAAGGCACAGGACTGGCTGGCCGAGGTTCGCCGGGGCGGCGACCCCGGCGGCGCCAAGGCCGAGGCGCGCAAGGCGCCCACGATGGCCGAGTTGTGCAAGAAGTTCATGGAGGACTACTCCAAGAAGCGCAACAAGCCCAGCACGCAGGACGGCTATCAGGGCGTCATAGACCGCAACATCATCCCGCTGCTGGGCCGCAAGAAGGTGCATGACGTGAAGCGGCCCGACATTGCCGGGCTGATGGAGAAACTGGCCTACAAGCCGACCGAGGCGAACAAGACCTTCGGCGTGCTGCGCAAGATGTTCAACCTGGCCGAAGTGTGGGGCTACCGCCCGGACGGCACGAACCCGTGCCGCCACGTCCCCATGTACCCGCCGGGCAAGGAAACCCGGCTCATCGTGGACGAGGAAATGGTGCGGATCTTCCGCCAGTTGGAGAAGCTGGAGGCGGAGGGGCTGGAGAACTACGTCATCCCGCTGGCGATCCGGCTGCAATTCGAGTTCGCCGCCCGGCGCTCCGAAATCTGCCCGCTCGAATGGAGCTGGCTGGACTTCGAGAACCGGCGCGTGGTGTGGCCCGACAGCAAGGTCGGCGGCATTTCCAAGCCCATGAGCGAGGAAGCCTATCGGCTGCTTTCGACGGCGCCGCGCCGGGAGGGCTGCCCCTACGTCCTGCCATCGCCGAACGACCCGGCCAAGCACCTGACCTTTGGCGAGCACTATGGCGGCTGGTGCCGGGTGCTCAAGGCCGCCGGCGTCCCGCACGTCGGCACGCACGGCATCCGCCATCGCTCGACGACCGACATTGCCAATTCGGGCGTGCCGACCAAAGTGGGCATGAAGCTGACGGGCCACAAGACCGTAGCGATGTTCATGCACTACGTCCACACCGAGGACAAGCCGGTGCGCGATGCGGCCGAACTGGTGGCCAGCCGGCGCCAGGCCATCACGGGCGCACGCCAGCTTGCGGAGGCGGCGGCATGAACACGCGCCGGTCATCCGCAGCATCGTCCACAGCGCCTTCGGCGCTGCTGGGCGACATTCGGGCACTGATCGAGGCGGCGCGCAAGCGCGCCGCCTCGACGGTGAATAGCGAGCTGACGATGCTCTATTGGCGCATCGGCCAGCGCATCCGCACGCAGGTCTTGGACGGGCGCCGGGGCGCTTATGGCAAGGAAGTCCTGCCCACCCTGGCGGCGCAGTTGGTGAAGGAGTACGGCGGCAGCTTTGCCGAGCAGAACCTGCGCCGCATGGTGCAGTTCGCGGCCACCTTCCCCGACGAGCAGATTCTCGTATCACTGATACGAGAATTGAGCTGGACGCACTTCATCGCCCTGATCCCGCTGAAAGACCCGCTCCAGCGGGACTACTACGCACAGATGGCGAGCACCGAACGCTGGAGCGTGCGGACGCTGCGCGAGCGCATCGACTCGATGTTGTACGAGCGCACGGCGCTGTCTCAAAAGCCGGGCGAGACGATCGCACAGGAGTTGGCGAAGATGCGCGATGCGCAGCGAATGTCGCCCGCCCTGGTCATGCGCGACCCCTACATCCTCGACTTCCTGGGGCTGCGGGACACTTGGCAAGAAGGCGACTTGGAGGCGGCGATCATCCGCGAAATGGAGTCGTTCTTGTTGGAGCTGGGCGCGGGTTTCAGCTTCGTGGCCCGGCAGAAGCGCATCCAGATCGACGGCGAGGATTTCCACCTCGACCTGCTGTTTTACAACCGCAAGCTGCGGCGGCTGGTGGCAGTGGAGTTGAAGGTCGGCGAGTTCAAGGCAGCTTTCAAGGGACAGATGGAGCTTTATCTTCGCTGGCTGGACAAGCACGAACGGGAGCCGGAGGAAGCCTCGCCGCTGGGGATCATCCTTTGCACCGGCAAGAAGCGCGAGCAGATCGAATTGCTGGAGTTGGACAAGTCGGGCATCCACGTCGCCGAGTACCTGACCGCCTTGCCGCCGAGGGGCGTGCTGGTGGAGCGGCTGCAACAAGCAACGCAACGGGCGCGGTTGCAGATCGAGCAGCGCAAGACCGACAACGAGTAGTCCTGTCTCAAGCAGTCGGGCGTCCCGGCGTGCCGCCGTCGCGCTGTCGTGCTGCGCATCGAGCCTCGCTGCGCGAGTCTCGCCCCTGTCGGGCTTCCATCACTGACGCCTCCGGCCCGGCTCGCTGATCCGCGCCTGCGCGCTTCGCTTGCCAAAAACCCGCGTGCGTGGGGTGGTGTGAGGGGGCGGTCTTGCTGTGTCCCTTCACCGTATCACGGCGTTCTCGCCGTGCAAGGGCTGCGCGCGCCTTGCGCGCTTGCGTCCTGGCGGCCGTCTGCGACCCCTGACTGCTGCGCTGCGCCGTGAGGGCGACGGTTCCGGGCAATTCCGCCCTTGCAACCGGAGAACCGTCATGAACGACAAATCACACGTTTCCCTCGAACAGCACGTTTGCCTGGTCTGCGGCACGGCGTTCGACACCGGCGCGATCCTGCTGGACAAGCGCCTGCGCGCGAGCATGGAGCGCCACACGGCGACCGGCTGGGGCCTGTGCCCCGAGCATCAGAAGCTGGCCGACGATGGCTTTGTCGCGCTGGTCGAATGCGATCCGCAGCGCAGCGGGTCGCAGGCTGGCGGGCGCATGAAGCCCGAGCAGGCATACCGGACCGGCCGGCTGGCCCATCTGCGGCGCACGGTGTTCGCGCAGGTGTTCAACGTGCCGATCGCGGACGAGCAGGCTTGCGTGTTCGTTGAGCCTGGCGTGATCGAGCAGTTGCAGTCGATGACAGCGCCGGCGGCGGGCTGATTGCGTCGTGCGGCCTTCGGTGCGTCGCTCCTTCGCGGGCGGCGCACATTTTCATATCCCCCCAGGGGGGATACAATTGCCACATGAACGCGACACACAAGCACTCAACCCATCCCGATCTCGTGAAGCGGCTGAAACGCGCCGATGGTCATCTTCGGCACGTCATAGGGATGATCGAAAGTGGCGAATCCTGTCTCGACATCGCCCGCCAGCTCGCGGCGGTGGAAAGCGCGGTGACGGCCGCAAAGCGCGTCCTGATCCACGACCACATCGACCATTGCCTGGCCCATGACGAAGACTCCGTTTTGACCGAAATGAAGGCACTGACCAAACTGCTCTGAGGCCCGCCGATGCTCTCCGTCCTGAAGAACCGTACCTATCGTCACCTGTTCGCCGCTCAGGTGATTGCGCTTGTCGGCACCGGCCTGATGACGGTGGCCCTTGGCCTGCTTGCCTACGATCTGGCCGGGGCGAATGCCGGCGCGGTACTCGGGACGGCACTCGCAATCAAGATGCTGGCCTATGTCGGAGTCGCCCCGGTCGCGCAGGCGTTCGCCGACCGGCTGCCGCGACGGTCGTTGCTCGTTGCCCTTGACCTAGTACGAGCATCCGTTGCGCTCTGCCTGCCCTTTGTCAGCGAAATCTGGCAAATCTATCTGCTGATCTTCGTCTTGCAGGCGGCGTCCGCAGGCTTCACGCCGACCTTTCAAGCCACTATCCCGGACATCCTTCCCGACGAAGACGAGTACACGAAAGCACTGTCGCTTTCCCGGCTGGCCTACGATTTGGAAAGCCTGATTTCCCCGATGCTGGCCGCCGCGCTACTGACGGTCATCAGCTTCCACAACCTGTTTGCCGGAACGGTTCTCGGCTTCCTCGTGTCAGCCGCGCTTGTGGTCAGCGTGAGGCTTCCCACAACCGTTCCCGGCCCGCGTCGTGGCATATGGGATCGCACTACGCGGGGCACGCGCATTTACCTCGCCACGCCGCGCCTTCGGGGTCTGCTGGCGATCAGCCTCGCGGTGGCAGCAGCGGGGTCAATGGTGATCGTGAACACGGTGGTCATCGTGAAGGCACGCTTCGGCCTGGGCGAATCCGAGGTAGCGTGGGCGCTGGCGGCCTTCGGAGGCGGGTCGATGGTTGCGGCCTTCGCGCTGCCTCGCCTGCTCGACAAGATTGCTGATCGGCCTGTCATGATTGCGGGAGCGACGATGCTGGTTGTGGGAACGGCAGCCGGGGCAATGATTCCGACATATGCCGTTCTGGTGGTGATCTGGTTGGTGGTCGGCTTCGGCTACAGCGTGGCGCAAACACCTTCCGGCCGGCTGTTGCGCCGCTCCGCTCACCCCGAGGATCGCCCCGCGGTCTTTGCCGCGCAATTCGCCCTCTCCCATGCGTGTTGGCTCATTTGCTATCCCTTGGCCGGTCGCTTCGGCGCTGCCTTTGGGCTGCAATCGACCTTCATCATCATGTCGCTGATTGGTCTTGTCGGAGTGGGACTGGCGCTGTGGCTCTGGCCCGCTAGTGATTCTTCCGACATCGCCCACGATCACCCTGATCTACCGCCAGATCATCCTCACTTGCGCGAACATGCAGACCGAGGCGGGCACCGTCATCCCATGATCGTTGACGATCTGCACCGGGACTGGGCGCGCATTTAAGAACTGCCCGCCTTTCACATCGCTGATGCCTCCGGCCCGGATTGCTATTCGGGCCTGCGCGCTTCGCTTGCCAAAAACCGCGTGCGTGGAGGTGCGAGGGAGGCGGTCTTGCTGTCCCCTTCATCGTGCCACGGCGTTCTCGCCGTCAAGGGCTGCGCGCCGATGGCGCTTGCGTTCTGGCGGCCGTCGTTGACCCCTGACTGCTTGCGCTGCGCCGTGCCCCGGAAGGGTCGGGCAATTCCGCCCGGCAACCTTTCAGGAGTTCACCATGAACAACGCACTCATCACTGACGAGCAGCGCATCGTGCTGCTGGCCAACGGCCGCGAATCCTTGGAGAACCCGGACTTCGATCCGGCACCCGTCGTCAAGCTGTTCACGCCGGATGCCGGCGCGACCTGGCTGCTGACCGAGATTGATCCCGATGACCACGACCACGC
>PGEI01000163.1 GCA_002894305.1 Comamonadaceae bacterium CD01 | reverse complement strand
AAACCGCTGTAGATGTCGCGCGCGACAACCGAGTCGATGTCGGGCGTCGCCCCCTCCGCACGGGACTGCGAGGCGGCGATCTGGCGCAGCAGGTTCGTGCGGTTGATTTCAGCCGCGTCGGAGGTGCCACCGAACAGATCAGAACCCTCAAGCTGCACGTTCAGCCGCGCGCGCGACATGCCCTCCGTGAAGGACGACCACAAGCCGCGCGCCCAATTCATCGCCGTATTTTCCGGCTGCGGCGTGGCTTTGATCGTGCCGAACTGCTTTTCGATCTCCGACAGCGGGCCGCCGTCGTCCTTGGCAAGGGCGGCGAACTGCGGATCGAGAAGCTGCTGCGCCAACACGGGGCTGCGCGCGGCCAGCACTTTCAGGTCGCGCATCTGCTGCGCGCGGGCCACGTCGTCGAAGTTGCGCTCGACGAGATCGACCGGCAGGCCGGACGCCTTGGATAGCGAGAGCGCGCTGGCGTATTTGTCCGGGTTCAGCCGTGCGACACTCGACAGCACCGCAGACAGGCGGGCGTCGGTTTCGTCTTTCTGCTGGCCGAGCACGGCGTCAAGCGCACGCCCGAAGTCAGCGCTTTGACGCTGCCCCGGCTCGTTGGGCTGGATGCGCAGTCCCCCATCCACTTCGGGGGGCGCAGCAGGGTCGGTGCCGCCCATGCCTTGCGTGTCTGCGGGCTGCGGGCTGCTGAACACCGCGTCGAGTGCGTCGGAAAAAGTATTCGTGTCAGCCATTACCTGTTCCACTCGGATTGCTTTTGCTTGGCGTTGGCCCAGGCTTGCGCGATAGTCTGTTCGGTGATCGGCATGTTCAGTTTCGACAGCTTGTTGATGATCGCGCTGCGCTCCTCTTTGCTGATGTCGCGCAGGTAGATGTCTTGCTTTTTGGTTGTCTGGATGGGCTGCGAGAAGCGAGAAGCGCGCACCGTGATCGGAACATCGACCGTGACATACGCATTTTGGCGATCCGACGACGAGAGTTCGTACTGGAACTTCTCGGGGTCTTTGCCGTACTCGTCAATGAACACCCTGTTATCAAGCACGGTTTGCATGACCGCCCGCTTTTCTTCACGCGACAGCACCCGCTTTTTGGCGGCCTGCTCCTCGTCGATCCGAGTCTCGATGGTTGAGCGCAGTTCCCCGATCTTGGCCTTGTCGGCGGGCTTGGTCGAGAACGGATCGAAGCGTTCGGACTTCACGGCCAGGGTGTTGAAATCGTCCGCGTCGATGCTGGCCGTGCGTTGCTTGTCGGGCGAGTTCGACGTGTCCATGAACTTCTGGTAGTCACCCTGATTCAGGTGCGACGAAGCGCGGCGCACAACGTCAGGCGTGAGATCGCCCCGCGCCTCAAGCGCGTAGAGATCGGCCAGCACACCTCGGTCGGACTGCTTGGGGAAAATGCCGTTGGTCGCTGCATCTTGCAGCGCGGCCTTGTCCTTCGCGTTGAGGTCGTTGAAGATCGACACCGGGATCGCGTCGATCTTCCCGCCGCCCTCCTGGAAGGCGCTCCATGCCGCGTCGGCTGCCGAGGACTGGCGCTCGTTGTAGCGCACCTTGAGCGCGTTGACGACCTGCTCCTCCTGCTTGCCCGAGAACTTCGTGCGGGCCGCGTTGATTGCGTCGTACTCCGACATGCCTTTGCCCACCGCGTCGTCGGCGTAGGCTTGCGCCGTGGCGAGCATCGACTCGCCCTCGTGGCGCTTGGCGATGGTGTCGAGCCAATCACGAACCTTGGCTTGGCTCACGCCGCTGATTTCGTCCTTGTTGGCCTTCATGTAGGCTTTCGCCACGCCGGGGCGCTGGTCAACCATCGCGCCGATAACGGACATGTGCAGCTTGTCCAACACCTGCGCTTTCTTGTCAGCGAGGACTTCCGGCGTCCAGCCGCGCATTTTCCCGATCACGTCGAGCCGCGCCTGGATGTCCTCGCGCGCCTGGGCCGCCGCAGGGGCCGGGTTTGTCCGAGGGTCAAGCGCCGCCGTGGCTGCCAAGTTGATCGAACTGTTCATCGACGCTTCGGCAGTCTCGGCCAGCGAGCGCTCGCGCTCCTGCGTCTCATAGGCCGACATGCTGCTCATGGCCTGTGTGCGCAGTTGGCCGAACGTCTTGGCAAAGGCAAGCTGCTGGTTGCGGGTGGTGAAGTTCTTGGTGAGTTCTTGTTCCTGCTGCTGGAACCACGCATCGGTGTCCGCCGTCAGGCCCGCCGCGTTCGCGCCATTGCGCTTGCGCGCTTCGTTCTGGAACGCTACCCACCCATCCTTGAGCGCGGTTTCCTGCGCGAAGATCGTTTCGAGATCGTCGCGGGCCTGCATCTTCACGCCGATGTCGAGCATCGTGCGGCCCAAGTCCATCGCGCCGCGCGCAATGCCCGCATTGTTGCGTAGGGCGGCTTCGGCACCCTGCGCGCCCGCGTTGAACAACGAGGGCGAGGCGTAGGATCGGCCCCCCGCGCCGGGCAGTTCGGTCGCGGCAACTTGGGGGGCGTCGTAGGTCGGTACGGTCGGCATAGCTTACAGGTTCAAGGCGAGATAGCCGATGGGATCATCTGTCCCGTTGGCTGCGCTGATGATCGCCGGATCGACCCCGGACGGCGGGGCGAAGGCTTCTGAATATTTGTACCAGCCCGAGGCCACTTGGCCTGCCCCCGTCAGCAGCGAACCCATGTAGGCACCGCTCGGGCTGATGGCCGACGCGCCCCGGCGGGCGTTGGCCGCCGACGTATCGAGCATGGCGGCATTATCGAGATCGCTTTGCCCCTGCGTGCGGTAGGCCCACGCCCTTTGCGCAGCGCTCAAGCGCACGGTAGCGGCGTCGCGCTCGCCCATGTACTTCGTGTCGGCCAGGATGTTCGCAGCGCTGCCCTGGGTGACATCGACGCCGTTGGCCGCCAGCCGGGCGCGCTGCGAACCTTCGAGCGCCGCCACTTTCAGGCGCAGGGATTGTTCTTGCTTGGCCCCTGCCGAGATCGCGCTGCGGGCCTGCCACTCGGCGACCATCGCATTGTTGCGGCTCACCTTGGCCTGATAGGCGTAGGCGTCCGCTTGGCTTCTCATCTGCGCCTGCTGGATTTGGGCATTGGCTTTCGCGGTCGATGCGCCGCCCACCATGCCGCCGATTTGGGCACCCAAACCGACAATCGACATGGCACTTGCGGCACCTCCGGCGCTGGCTGCTCCCGACATGATCTATTCCTTCATTTGTCTCGGCGAGCGTAACTGCTGCCCGCCGAGACAAGGCCACGGGCCTAGCCGCCTATCGTCGTGTCGATGGTCATGGAGAGGATGGTTGCGGGCAAGGGGGCGGCCTGCCGGATGCACACCGAGGCGTCTACGCCCCACTCGGGCATGATCGGGAACTCGCTCAAACCCGTGTAGAGGGCGGGCGACAGGCCCGTGTCGCCGGATCGGCGCAACGTCCACTCGCTAAGTTCATCGAATGACGGCCCGATCTCAACCCCCGAGGTTTCCCGCACCCGGAAGTACACCGTGTTGATGTTCTTGGTGTAGCCCTGCCCGGCGGCCTGGGCCTCGAACGACAGCGGTAGGGTCTGCAAGTACGCCGTCATGGGCAGGCCGATGTGGATGGTGCTCGCCGGTTGGGCCAGCGTTATGGCCCCGTTCTGCACAACTTGCGTCGGCACGACCGCACCATCCGCCAGGATTGTCACTTGATGGCCTTCGAGGTGCCATAGCCCGCGCACGGTCGAGGTTTGCGGCCCGGCGTATGTCAGGCCGCAGTCCACGAAATAGGCGTTCGCCTGCACGTTGGAGATACGTTGCCGCATCCGTTCAACGCAATTGCGTTGCTTGCCTTGCAGGGTGCGCTCCACGATGGCGTAGAGCACATACTCACCGTCCTCCTGGATGCAGGCGATAGACTTGAATTTGCCGTCCGTCTTGTGCTGGCTCCACGCGAACACCTGCTGTTCAGGCAGATACGTCAGGCAGAGCAGCGCGCCGTCGGATCGCGCGCACCAGATAAGCCGATGCGGCGACTTGGCATAGGCCATGTCGATGATCTTGTAGTCGTCGAACAGGTGGGGGGCCATGAGTGAGATGTCGTCTACCGTGAGGCCGTTGGCTTCCCACTTGTACTTCATCTCGCGCAGCCTGCGTTCGGCCTCCTGCACGAAGATCACGCTGCCCGCCGTGAGGACGGGCGGCACGCGGCTCGCACCCTCCGCCGAGAACTGCTTGGGCGAGGCCGAGGTGGGGGTGAGCACGTCAGAGTTTTGGGGTGCGATTTTCCACTCGCCGCCCGTGGTGAGCAGGATCAGCACGTCAAGCGACAAGATGTGCTGCACCCGGTTGACTTCGCGCGCGGCAATGCGGAACTGGATCGAATCGTCGTCGCGTGTCGGGATGGAGTACGAGATGTTGTTCTCGGTCGCCGAGCGCGTCGCCCAAAAATTCTGCGGCATAGCGTCCGTGCCTGCGAAGCATCGCCGCTGCTCGTAATAGCCTACCGCGCCGGGGAAGTTGGCAGGGGTTAACTCCGCCGTGCCGAACTCCGCGCCGCTGCCCCCCGCCTCGTCTGTCCAGGTTACGGTCGGCGCAGTGTAGTTCTTACCGGGGGAATCGACGCGCACCCCGGTAACGACGCCTTCACCGTCGATGATGGGGACGAGTTTGGCCCCGCTGCCCGTGTCGTCAGTGACTTCGAGCGTGGCGGCTGCGCCGTACCCGGTGCCGCCAGCCACGACCGGCACGGACGAAATACCGTGAGTGGTAAAAGGGTTTTTGTTCTCGGGAGGGGTTTGGCTGATATTCGCCGTGATGTTCACGTCGCGGAACTCGCCGCCGTCAGACTGGCCGATGTAGCCATACACCCCGTCCAGCTTATAGATGTTGTAGCGCACCGCCCCCTCGACAGCGGGCGGTACGATTGAGTTGTAGTTGCCGAGTCGGCTCAAGTCCACGGACGCACTGGCTGATTCTGATGCCAGCGATTCTTCGAGGGTATCGGCGGCCACCGCCGTCACCTTGTAGAACCACTCGACCGGGATGTCGGCGGGCGCGCCGCTTGGCAGGGGGGCGACGTGCGCTGTCACTGTCGGCGCGCCTGGGGCGGCGATAGTCGGCAGAAACTCGATGTCCACGAGCGCCCAGGAAGTTGCCCCCAGGCGGCGCAGTTCGCGCGGTGGGTGCGCGGGGTGGACAAGCGTGAGCACGTCAGCGGACTGCACGAAACGGATGTCGAACAGTTCCGCTTCGGTGTAATCGGTCGTGAGGGAGTAAGGGAAGCGCACCGTGCCGCCCGTCGTGTAGGGCGGGTAGTTCGTCGAATCCAGCGGCCCGTCATCGTCCCACACCTCGAAAGTGTTGGCCGCCGCCACGACGTTGCGGGCTTGCAGAAACCGGCCATTGAGCCACGTCATACCCTCAATCCCGACGAGGTAGATGTAAGCCCCCTCGTCGGGCGCGTCGCCGACGTAGGTGATCTCGCAAGGGTTGCCCTGCGTGATGTCCGTGATCCCCAGGCTGGCGGCCCCAAGGAGCGTTGCCCCCTGCGTGTGGAAACGGATGTAGCCCGCACCCAACTCAATCACATAGGTCTGCTCGGTGTTGAACGAGAACGGGAGAATCCGCACCGTGGGGGCCACATCATCATCTTGCGCACGAGCCAGATTCAGGTACTCGAAGCCGGGGCGGTTCTGTACCGGGCCGTGTGGCAGCACGATGAAGTTCTCGCACCGCGAGAGGCCCGTCTGGTATTTCGTCAGGTCGATGCGTCCGTGCAGTTCCGGCCCGATCTCACCCCCGGCGAACGACCGTTGCAGGGTTTTGACGTTAGTACCCATTGCGTGCCTTCAAGTGTTCGGGCGTGAAGTCGATGTAGGTGTTGCTCATCCCGCTGTTTGCGTCGGCGGCCTGGGCCAGTCCAACGTAATACTGCACGGCCTGCATGAGCCGCGCTTTCATGTTCGCGTCCTTGGACAACGGCCCCACCAGCAGTGCGGCAAGGTCATACGACAGCGCGAGTTTGAAGAACGGCGAAAAGCGGTTCACGTCCTCGACGAGCGCCGTGTACTTGAGCACGGCGTTCTCGACGTTGGTGTATAGGATGTCCACCGTGTTCGTGCCTTCGACCTCGTAGGGTTGCTCGTCCGAGTCGTCCTGGGCCTCGGGCCATAGCACAGCGCGGGGGCGCACGCACAGATTCGGCAGCGC
>PGEI01000162.1 GCA_002894305.1 Comamonadaceae bacterium CD01 | reverse complement strand
CCGACCGCCACAAGGGCGCCAGATGCGGCACCCAGCCAAAACTTGTGGCGAACTGCCCAATCGTTGAAGGCAAATCGTTGGGGTGTGTCGAAGATAGTTGTCGAAGATGTTTTCATCATGTGTTCCTCTTGTGATCTGGATATCCAGGAGTGGCTGGCGAAACAAGCCCTCAGGATCAATTCCCTAGTTGCAGCCCACGCGTGGACGGGCGCAGCCGGTTAAGCGGCACGCGTGCGGCAGGGGGGTAGACCATGAGTGACCGCTTGCCGATTAGGTGTCGCGGCGGATTGTCAGATCAGGAAACGACAGTCGCGGATAGACAGCGGCGGCGAGATGGCCCTGAACAGGCCAGGGGAAGGCCGCATCAATGGCGTTGAGGCGAAGGTGTCAGAAGAAGCGGGAAGAAGGTCGGTACGCTGCGAGCTTGCAGCGTGCAGGGAGGCCTTGAGTTTGTGAACAAGGGGCACGTTGCTGCTGACACACGCCTGTGCTATGCACAGGTTCGGATGTGCCGCATCCATGTGCATGCAGTCCGCGTACCCCGTCTGCACACTGGTTGTGGACCCAACGTCACCCATGAGCGTCTGCGAACACCCGTACGCCGCCGAAGCCAACTGCATGAACAGCAGGCTCAACATTGCCACCAAGGCAACGAGGAGGCGTTTCGTAAAAATTGTTCTCATAAGCATGAAGGCAAGCCCTTTGGAGTCGAGTTCGTACAGGCAAGCCATCCTGACTCCAACCCTGTTACTTTAAACCTTTCCATTGTGGAAAGGTCAACAAGCACCTGCGAGTCCTGCGCTCGTCCCGGCGGCTGTCACTCTTCCGTCAGCGCGTCGATAATCGGACACTTGGCTCCGCCATCTCCGGTGTCGCACTGCCGTACCAGGTCGCCCAGCACTCGCCGCATGGCGGCGAGGTCCGCTATCTTTTGCTCGATCGACGCGAGCTTGTGAGCGGCAAGTGCGCGCGTGTCGTGGCAAACGCAGGCTGCGTCCAGCGCGAGCAGTGTGCCAATCTCCGATAGCGTGAACCCCAGCACCTGCGCCCGTCTGATGAAACGCACCCGCCTGGCCTGTTCAGCCGGGTAACGCCGCTGGCCGCCGGGTGGTTTTGGAGGTGCGTCCAGCAGGCCGCGCCGCTGGTAGTAGCGGATCGTCTCCACGTTCACCCCGGCCGCTTTTGCCAGCTTGCCGATTGTCAGTGCCGCCATCATCCGTTTCTCCCTCGCTTGACCTCGTACCGAGGTACGGGATTTAGAGTAGCACTCAGGTACCCATCCACAGTACAGAGGAAGTGATTTCATCATGAGCGAAGTAATTCTCGAATCTGTCCTCACCTGTCCGCATTGCGGCCATCGCCAGCGGGAAACCATGCCGACCGATGCATGCCTCTTCTTCTACCAGTGCAGTCGGTGCGAGGCGTTGCTGCGGCCCAAGCCGGGCGACTGCTGTGTATTTTGCTCTTGGGGGGATGTACCTTGTCCGTCCATCCAGGCTGTCCGAGAGTAGGCACTGGTCTCACACTACCTCATTTGGGACTTGTTACACCGCCTTCTCTTGACTTTGGAGTTAGCTCAAAGGTCCATCATTGAGCCGTTACAGCCTAGAACGTCGGCGGCCCGCCTGCCGATTGGGCCAAAAGAATTGGCAGTTGGGCTGCGTCGCGTACAGGCTTCGGGTGTTATCGAAGACGCCCAGCAATCAGTGAGGTACCGTCATGAATCTCGCAACGACCGTTGAATCCCCCCCGCGCTTCTGGAGCGAGGAGCCGTCCAATCTACCCGGCCGGCGGCGCATCCGCGCGCGCATCGGTGGGCTGCACTGCTCGCTGTGCACCGGCACAATCGAAAAGGCGCTGGGCAAGCGACCGGGCGTCGAAAAGGTCGCGGTCAGCCTGACCCATGAACAGGCGTTGATCGAGTACGACCCTGGCGTGGCACGCGCTGAGGACTTGCTCCAGACGCTGAAGGATATCGGCTATACGGTCTCCGATCCGCGCAAGTTGCGTCCATATGATGAAGAAGAGCGTGCGCTGGTGCGCGAGCGCGGGCGCTTCCTGACCGCCCTGGTGGCCAGCGTTGCCTCAATGGGCCTGGTTGGCTACCCGGTCGATAGCGCGTGGTTCCCACTGTGTGTGTTTTCTCTCGTGAGCTTAGTGGCCTTTGCCTTCGTCGTGTTGCGCGGCTATGGACCGAAACGGGCGATGGCCGGCACGAGTCTGCTCGCCGTGTTCGCCGTTGGTATCTATTATTTCAAACTGCGGGGCACGTTCGGCGTCACGGTTCCGTGGCTCACCGGCACGCTCGCGTTGGTGCTCGTCTTCGGGGTGGGCCAACACATTGTGCGCATGGCCGCCATGGCGCTGCGGCGCGGCATCCTCAACCAGCACGTGCTGGTTGAGTTCGGGGCATTCGCGGGGCTGGCCGGAGGGGCGATCGGTTTGGTATTGCACCCCGCCGGGTATCCGACGGAAGCGTTTTTCGCGGTGACCGTAATGGTGCTCAGCTATCACATCTTTTCCGAGTGGTTATCGTTGATCGTCAAGACGCGCAGTTCTCAGGCGGTCAAAAAGCTTCTGGACCTTGAGCCTGATGTTGCCTATCTCGTCAAGGACGGCCTGGAACAAGAGGTGCCGCTCGAACAGGTACGCGTCGGCGACCTGGTGCGCATCCGCCCGGGAGGGCGTGTGCCGATCGACGGACAGGTTGAGTCGGGCGGATCGGACGTGGATGAATCACTGGTAACTGGCGAGCCGCTACCCGTCGAGAAGCGCGCCGGAGACCGGGTGGTGAGTGGCGCGCTGAACGGCCACGGCACACTGCTGGTGCGCGTCAGTGTGGTGGGCGAAGAAAGTTTTCTCAGGCAGGTGGTACGCAGTGTCGAAGACGCCCGCGCCCTCAAACCGGGCTTGCTGCATCTCGTGGACCGCGTATTGCGCGTGTACACACCGATCGTGCTGTTCACCGCGGCTGGCGCGGCGCTCTTCTGGCTACTTGGCCCGCTTCTCGTCGGGTCTTCCCCCGATCTGAGGCGGGCGGTGTTTGCCGGTCTGAGCGTGCTGGTCATGGGCTATCCCTGCGCCGTGGGCATTTCGGCACCGCTGTCCATTGTCCGCGGCGCGGGCGAAGCGGCCGAGCGCGGCGTACTGATGCGCACCGGTGAAGCGTTTCAAGCCTTGCGGCGCGTGAACCGTGTGGTGTTTGACAAGACCGGCACGCTGACCGAGGGCCGCCCCGCCTTGCGCGAGATCATCGCGGTGGCGTGTGCTGAAGAGGACTTGCTTGCATTTGCGGGAGCCGTCGAAGCCTTCTCCGAGCACCCGCTCGCGCGGGCCGTGGTGGAAGAAGCGTTTAAACGCCATATCGTGCTGCCCGAG
This sequence comes from Comamonadaceae bacterium CD01, assembly GCA_002894305.1. GTDB lineage: Bacteria > Pseudomonadota > Gammaproteobacteria > Burkholderiales > Burkholderiaceae_C > Comamonas_C > Comamonas_C faecalis. The sequence continues at coordinate 2,832 of PGEI01000162.1, read as the reverse complement.
GTGGAAGGGTTCGAGGCCGTCGCGGGTCACGGCGTTCGGGCACGCCTCGGGGAGACGAGGTTGATGGTCGGCAGCCCGGTGTTTCTCGCAGCTGAAGGTGTGGAGCTCGCGGCCCACACTCCACACATCGATGAACTCGAAGCGAGCGGACTGACAGTCATCGGTCTTGCGCGGGACGGCGTGCTGCTCGGCCTGCTGGCGCTTGGCGACGCGCTGCGGCCCGACGCCGCGGAATACCGTGCGCCGCCTGCACGCGCTGGGCATCCGCACCAGCTTGATCACCGGCGATAACCAGCAGGCGGCCCGTCATTTTGCCCGTGCCGCCGGCATCGAAGAAGTGCATGCGCGCGTGCTGCCCGCCGGAAAAGCCGACTTGATCCGGCAACTGCAGCAGGGTGCACGCGTGGCCATGGTCGGTGACGGCATCAACGATGCGCCGGCTCTGATGCAAGCTGACGTCGGCATCGCCTTCGGCAGTGGTGCCGACATTGCGATCGAATCAGCCGACGTGATCGTCCTGAACCAGCGGCTCGGTGCTGTACTGGAGGCCTATGCGGTCAGCCGCAACAGCTACCGGAAGATTGTGCAGAACGTCTCGCTTGCCTTCCTGTTCAATGGCATCGGAATTCCGGCGGCCGCCACGGGCCTGATTTATCCGATATGGGGCATGGTTGCTATGGCCGCGAGCGTGACGGCAATTTTCATCAACTCCCTGTGGGGCCGCGGCGACTATTTCTTCGAGGCGATCCGGGCGGTCGGGCGCGTACCTCAAATGCCATCCAGAGCGACCGCGTCGTGAGAGAAAGACGTGCCTTCTTGGCCTGTTTCCGGTTCAGGATTCTCCTCGATCAACAACCAAGTCATTCATGAAAGGTCTTAGCCATGTTCAAGTCCGTCACATTCGAAGTCATCGGCGATCAACGCCTCAACTGTGAGAAATGCGAACAGCGCGTCGCGCGACTGCTCACACCTGTGCAGGGTGTGCGGCAGGTCCGCGCACAGGCGCTCGACCAACGTATCGAGGTGCTGTTTGACACGGCAACGGTAGAACCGGCTGCACTCGCGGAATGCCTGGGTGAAGCCGGTTACGAGACCAAGATCGTCAGTTGAACCTCCGGTCCGCGCAGTTGAGACGGGCCGGATAGCGCCGCGAACCGGCTGGAACCCTAAGCCAAACACTCATCGGAGGAGAGTTCGTGCAATCACCAAACAAGCCAAGCCAAGGACACCGCGCTGGCGTCGGCAAGGCACCTCAAAACGAAAATCGTGCGCCAGGGCGTAGGCACCAGACCGACTCGCTCGATGAGGTGGCTCGGGACCGTACCTGGTTGACGATCGGGAAGCTCGCGAAACTTGCAGAGGTCAGCACCGACACGCTCCGCTTCTACGAGGATGAAAGCCTATTGATACCAGCAAAAAAGACGGAAGCGGGCTATCGACTGTATGGCGACGACGCGGTGCGCCGGCTGGACTTCATCAAACACGCCCAGCACTGCGGCATGACGCTGTCGGAAATACGCCAGTTACTTGAGCTCAGGGCCGATAACAGCTCGTGCTGCAGCGATGTACGCAGCCTGGCGATCCGAAAGAAATTGCAGCTCGAACACAAGATTAGGACGATGCAAGCGATGTCGCAGGCGTTGGGCGAACTGATTGATGTCTGTAAGGCCGAGGACCAGCCGTTGGATGACTGTCCCATTCTGGCAGCGCTGGAGTCCAGCATCGCAAAGCAAAATCATGACTCATACTAAATTCGAACTACTGCCGTGGCCTTCCTACAGAGACGCAGGGCGGGCTGCAGGAACCAGATCACAGCGCATTAAGTCAGACCGTCCTCTGTCCGGTGGCGGCGCTCAGCCGCGCGGCCGGTAGCCGCAAGTCCATCTCCACGGCGCAGGCAGCCATTGCCCTGATTTCGCCGCCTAAAACGCCGACTGTATCACTGCATCCCTTCCTGCAAGGGGTGCGCTTCGCCGGGTACTCACCCGGTCCCTTCGTCTCTCTTCGTTCTCCTTCGGGCTGCGGCTTGCGTGCCCGCCCCTTTCCGGTCGTCCCTTCGTGATCCAGCGCGGCAAGGCGACGAACTCACGGCAACGGTGGCACTCCGGGCCAGACGTAGGTCTGCGGACACCGCAAAACCTACGAAAGGCTCGGAATCTTCGGCCCCGGTAGCCGGTTAACCCCGAAAGGAGAAAGCACCCATGAACACGAACAGCACCGCCGCGCTGAGCTATGACAACATGAACGACGCACACCCCCTGTATGTGCGCAGCCCCAGCGGGCGCTATAAGCCTGCCACCGACAGCCAGATTCTGGCGGCAGGCCGCGAAGCCGCCGTCAGCCTGATTTCCATCGACAATGCACTGGGTAACCCCCAGCGGGTGAGGTCATTCTTTCAGTCCAAGCTGGCCGGGCTGGGGCACGAATGCGCCGCGTTTCTGTATCTGGATGCGCAGCTGCGGCCTATCCGCTACATCGAACAGGCCATGGGGACGCTGAGCCAGGCGAACATCTACCCGCGCGAGATCGTGAAGACATCGCTACGGTTGAACGCCGCCGCGCTCTTCATGGCACATAACCACCCATCGGGGATCGCAGAACCCAGCGCTGCCGACATCCACCTGACACGGCAACTGAAACAGGCGCTGGCCCTGATCGACGTTCGGATACTGGACCATATCGTGGTGAGTGCGACAGAGACCACGTCGCTGGCCGAACGCGGGCAAGTGTAGGAGGAACCAGGGCAGGGCGGGGGATCCGCCCCGCCTGGCAGCAGGCGGGGACGTGAGCATGATCGGCCGATCATGAAGCGGGATTGGCCGGCCCCCGCCG
>PGEI01000161.1 GCA_002894305.1 Comamonadaceae bacterium CD01 | reverse complement strand
TTTTACGTGTCGCCAGGGGGTCAATTCCTGGTGTCGCTTGACACACCCTGCTGCTATTGTTCTGTGTGGCAGTCATTCCCTATCTCGCCATTTTTCTGCTATCCACCATCCAGTGACATCGTAGCCGAAGACCGTTAAAGCTTACTATTGCGCCCGCAGGCTCAGCCGACGAGATCTGGATGCATCGTTGCTGTTTGAGCCCGACGAGAGGCAGACTGCGTACATCCTGAATCGCGAGGAGCCGCCCGAGGGGGCTCCCAGACTCAATGAGGGAAAATTGATACAAGATGTATATTGATCGGATTGCCCTGCCTCTGGGATTGTGTGCATGCCATGAGATTCATTCTTTCCTTGTTCTCCTTTATCGTCAGCTTCTCGCTCGCCGTGATCTTCCTGCCCATCGTCATCCCAAATGTGATCATGGCGCACTTGAATTCATCCAAAGGTTCCAGCCGCCGGAGACGGCGCAGGCGCTGAAGTCAGGCTGGCTCACGGAGTTCAGCCTACCTTTTCTTAGTCCATGTTTGGCACCAATCGGCAAAGATCGGTTGACACCCACTCCCACCGTCAGCTACTGTCCAGAGGCACCAGGACAATTCTGTTACGTTCCCCGCGAGCCTCATGCCCAATCCCTCCCCCGCGTCCACCTCGGACAACGCCACCTTGCTCGAAGACCGCTGGCTTTCGATCAGCGAGATCTGCCAGTACCTCGGGGTCAGCAATGACACCGTGTACAAATGGATCGACAAGCACGCCATGCCGGCGCACCGTCTGGGCAGGCTGTGGAAGTTCAAGCGTGACGAAGTGGACACCTGGGTCAAAGCCGGGGGCCCGGCAGAACATCGCTCATGAGCCGGTCGTTTATCCAGACGGCCGGGCAGAACAAGGACAGCTACCGTCTGTCCTTCACTACAGGCGGCCTGTTTCACCAGGAATCCCTGCGGCTGGCCGAGGTGCATCAGCAGCTGGGAGACTGGGACAGCACCTGGGCGCATGCCCTGGACAGCAACCTGCTGCAGGCCCGCACCCAGTCCACACTGCGTCGCACCAGCCGCGAATTGGTCTTGCGGCTGCAAACCCTGAGTGACCAAGAGCTGCGGCTACTGCTGGACGGCACGCCCGACGAGCAGAACTGCCTGCTGTGGCTGGCCATTTGCCGCTGCTATCCCTTCGTCGGGCAATTTGCCACCGACGTGCTGCACGAACGCTACATCACACTGAAAGCTACCTTGAGCCACGAAGAGTTCAACGCATTCTTCAACCAGCAGGCGCAATGGCGTCCTGCCCTGGACCGCATCAGCCCCGCCACCCGCGGCAAGTTGCGGGCGGTGCTGTTTCGCATGCTGCATGAGGCAGGGCTACTGGACAAAAGCGGCACCATCCTGGCGGCGTTGCTCAGCCCCAGGCTATTGCGACACTTAATGTCGCAATCGCCCGCTAATCTATCCTTTTTCCCGATCTCCGCACCGGATCTGACTCATACCATCTCATGACGGCCGATCTCGCACACAGCCCCCTGCCAGAACGCTTTCAGCATCTGCTGAAGGTGATTTCCGGCCAGCGCTTCTTGAACAAGCAGGGCTTGGGCAATGAGGTGCCGTTCTTTATCTGCCCCTACAAGCCCCAGGAAGCCGAGGCCATGCAACGCCTGCAGGGGCAGCTGATCACCAGCCTGGCCCAGCAAGGGGTGACGGTGCTGGACATCAATCTGTATGACCTGTCGATTCAGATCCTGAAGGATCGCGGCATCTGGGACCAGATCCTGGACATGGAGTCCGATGTGGACAAACCTCAGCTGCTGGAGCTGCTGCAAGGGGTACTGGACCCGGAAAGCCACCTGATCCCCGCCATCGCCACCCAGCTGGCGCAAACCTCCTTTGATGTCCTGTTTCTGTCGGGCGTGGGTGAAGTCTTCCCGTATATTCGTTCGCACAATGTACTGAACAATCTGCAAAGCACCGCCAAGGATCGCCCCACCGTGCTGTTCTTCCCGGGGGATTATTCCCATTCTGTGGCCACCGGCGCCTCGCTGGATCTGTTTTGCCGAATGCACGACGACAAGTATTACCGGGCATTCAACATCTATCACTGTGAAGTCTGAGCAAGGCGCGCACCATGAACCTGAAGACCATTTTCCAGAAGCCCGTTGACCGCCCGATCGAGGGCGTCATCAAGGCCGACGACGAGGCCAGCCTGCGTCTGGAAATCGAAGAATACGTTCTGACCAACGAGGTCGAAAAGCGCCTGTCCAGCTTCCTGGATGCCTACAACGACTATCACAACGCCAATGGGGTGTGGGTCTCGGGCTTTTTCGGGTCCGGGAAATCACACCTGCTGAAGATGCTGGCCCTGGTGCTGGAAAACCGCCCCATCGACGGCATCCACGCGCTGGATCTGTTCCTGCCCAAGTGTGGCGACGATGCGCTGCTGCGGGCCAGCCTGCAAAAGGCCGTCTCACTGCCCTCACGCAGCATCCTGTTCAACATCGACCAGAAAGCCGATGTCATCAGCAAGACCCAGATCGACGCCCTGCTGGCCGTCTTTGTGAAGGTCTTTGACGAGATGTGCGGCTATTACGGCAAACAAGGCCATATCGCCCAGTTCGAACGAGACCTGGACAGCCGGGATCAGTATCAGGATTTCCAGGCGGCCTACCAGGCCATCGCCGGGCGCAGCTGGCACACGGGCCGCGAACAGGCCCTGCTGGAAAGCCGCAACATTGCCCAGGCTTATGCGCAGGTCACTGGCGGCGACACTGCCCAGGCCCAGGGCATCTTGGACAAATACCGCAGCACGTACCGCGTGTCCATCGAAGACTTCGCCCAGCAGGTACAGGCCTACATCGAACGCCAGCCGCCCAATTTCCGGCTGAACTTCTTTGTGGATGAGGTGGGGCAGTACATCGCCGACAACATCAAGCTGATGACCAACCTGCAGACCATTGCAGAAAGCCTGGCCACCAAGTGCCGGGGCCGCGCCTGGATCATCGTGACCGCCCAGGAGGAAATGGACACGGTGATCGGCGAAATGAACGCCCGCCAGGGCAATGACTTCACCAAGATCCAGGCCCGTTTTGCCAACCGCATGAAGCTCACATCCCAGGATGTAGCCGAAGTCATCCAGAAACGCCTGCTGAGCAAAACTGAAGCAGGCGTCCAGGCACTGGCCACGATCTACTCAGAACAATCGAACAACTTCAAGACCTTGTTCGACTTTGCCGATGGCACCCCCACCTACCAGAATTTTCGGGATCGGGACCACTTCGTCAACAGCTACCCCTTCATCCCCTACCAGTTCACCCTGTTTCAGTCAGCCATCCAGAACCTGTCCAAGCACAGCGCCTTCGAGGGCAAGCACAGTTCGGTAGGCGAACGGTCCATGCTGGGCGTCTTCCAGCAGGTGGCCAAACATATCGCCGATCACGAGCTAGGTCAGCTGGCGACCTTTGACCTGATGTTCGAAGGCATCCGCACCGCGCTGAAATCCAACATCCAGCGGGCCATTCTGATGGCCGAATCCAACCTGAACCATGACTTCGCCATCCGGCTGCTGAAAACCCTGTTCCTGGTCAAATACGTGAAGGAATTCAAGCCCAGCCCGCGCAATCTGTGCGTGCTGATGCTGGATCGCTTCAACCAGGACCTGCCTGCGCTGCGCAAGCAGGTGGAAGAAGCCCTGGCCCTGCTGGAACAGCAGACCTACATTCAGCGCAACGGCGACCTGTATGAATACCTGACCGACGAAGAAAAGGACATCGAGCAGGAAATCAAGGACACCGAGGTTGAAACGGCCGACGTAGCCGCCGAGCTGGTGAAGCTGGTCTTTGACGGCATCATCAAACAGAACAAGATCCGTGTGGACGCCGGCGACGGCACCGCCCAGGACTACGCCTATACCCGCAAACTGGATGAACGACTGGCCGGACGCGAGCACGAGCTGTGCATCCATGTCATCAGCCCCTTTCATGACTACGCAGAAAGCGAACAGGGCCTGCAGCGGCTATCGGCCTACGAGCAGGAATCCCTGGTGGTGGCCATGCCACCCGACGCCCGGCTGATGCACGAGCTGCTGATGCTGAAACGTACCGACAAATACATCCAGCAAAACATCAGCCGCACGCAGAACGCCTCGGTCAAACGCATCCTCAGCGACAAAGGCGAACAGAACCGGCAGCGCGCCGAACGGCTGCGCGTTCAGGTCCACGGCCTGCTGGGCACCGCCAGGCTGATGATTGCGGGCTCGGACATCGAGGTCTCGGGGCAGGAGCCGCAAACCCGCATCATGCGCGGCTTCCAGGACCTGGTCACCCGCGTGTACCCCAACCTGCGCATGCTGCGCGGCATCGCCTTCAGCGAAAGCGACATCCGCAAGTACCTGGAGCACCACAGCGACAGCCTGGTCGGCAACGACGCCACCACCCTGACCGAATCCGAACAAGAGATGCTGGCCTTCATCCAGAGCCAGAAGCAGCAAGGCATCCGCGTCACCGTCAAGACCTTGCTGGAGCGCTTCGAGTACAAGCCCTATGGCTGGCCCTACGCCGCCGTGCTGTGTGTGCTGGCCATGCTGTGGGCCCGGGGCAAGGTCGAGGCCCGCAAGGATGCCGGCCTGCTGGACATCGACGCTCTGGAACAGGCGCTGCGCAACACCCAGGCTCAAGGCCACGTGGTGCTGGAGCCGCAGATCGAATTCACTGCGTCCCAGGTGCGCGGCCTGAAGTCCTTTTTTGAAGCGTTCTTCAACCAACCAGCAGGCAGCAACGAGGCCAAGGCCCTGGGCCAGGAGACCGCCGCCGCCCTACAAACGCTGGTGCACGACCTGGCCCCGCTGGCCGCACAGATCACCCAATACCCCTTCATGGCTGATCTGCAGGCGGCTATCGCCCAGCTGAAACCGCTGGCAAGCCAGCCCTACGCCTGGTTCCTGACCGAACTTCGATCCCAGGAAGACGGGCTGCTGGATCTGAAAGAGCAGGTCATTGCACCAATCCAAGGTTTCATGGGGGACCCGCGCACACCTGGCCCGCAAAAGGTGATCTACGACGACGCCCAGCGGCTGCTGAAATCCGAAGCCGCCAACCTGGACGAGGTCTCGGGCGACGAGATCCAGCAGATCCGCCGCACCCTGGACGATCCCCACTGCTATCGCGGCCAGCACATCCAGCAGCTGAAGGGCCGAGTAGACGCGCTGAAGGCCCGCATCCAGGAAAAGCTGGGGCAAACACGGGATCAGGCGCTGGCCAACCTGAATGACCTGCGCGACCGCCTGCAGAATACGCCCGAATACCAGAAGCTGCCGCCTCAACGCCAGGAAGAACTGCTGTCACACTTCAGCCAGTTGGCCAACCAGATTCAGCAAGAGCGGCTGGTCGGCATCATCCGCGACCGTGTGCGCCGTTTCCAGGACGATGGCTACCTGAAACTGCTGGAGCGTGTAGCCGACATGGCCGGGGCTCTCCAGCAGCCTGAACCGGCTACTGTATCCACAGACAGCACCGAAACCGATGCCCTCCCGTCTGGGCCCACCGACGAGCCCGAGGCTGACAATCCCCCCGCACCAGGACGCACCACCATCGCCGCCCGATCTCTGACGGTTTCGTACCAAAAGGCCTGGGTCGCCGACGAGGCCGATGTCGAGCATTACCTGGACAGCTTGCGTCAGGCGCTGCTGCAAGCCATCCAGGCTGGGCACAAGGTGCAGGTGTAAGGACGCCCCATGGACGAGACCCAGGCTCAACTCATCACCCTGATCCAGCAAGGCGAAAGCCTGACCGTTGAATTCAAGCGGGATATGGATTGCCTGCCAGACAAGGAGCTGGTCGCCGCTGTGGTGGCGCTGGCCAATACCGAAGGCGGCGACCTGTTCCTGGGCGTGGACGACGACGGCACCATCACCGGGCTGCATGCAAAGCACCAGAACACCACGGGCTTGCCCGCTCTGATCGCCAACAAGACGATTCCATCCATCGCGGTCCGTGTGGAAGCCCTGACCCTCAACGGGCAACGCGTCGCCCGTATCCAGGTGCCAAAATCCCGACAACTGGTTTCCACGTCAGACGGCCTGCTGCAGCGTCGGCGCCTGAAGATCGACGGTACGCCAGAGGCCGTCCCCTTCTACCCCCATGAGTTCATCCAACGACAATCCGGCCTGGCCCTGATGGATCCGTCCGCGCTACCCATCGAAGCGCTCTCCATGGACGAACTGGACGCCTTGCAGCGCTTGCGCATCCGCAACGCCATCAAGAAATACGGCGGCG
>PGEI01000160.1 GCA_002894305.1 Comamonadaceae bacterium CD01 | reverse complement strand
TACAGCACTGTCTGCGCTTCACCTTCGCGTACTCGATCGATATAGAAATATGGAATCACTCGCGCCAGTGCTCGGCCACCCAGGTGGCGGGCTCGATGTGGCGAAAGCGCCGGTTGCGCCGCCCGGCCAGTGCGTCGGGCGGGTTGCACTCGCCGTGAAAGATCACGATGCGCGCGTCCTGCGGCACGAACGGCGGCTTCCAGTAGTTCGTCGGCCAGCGCGGAATGCAGTGGTATTTGAAGCTCGGACACCAGGCGGCAGGCCAGTATTTGAGCTTTCCCTGCTTGTGCAGAACGTCCGACAGATAGGCCTGCTCGTTGCGGAACTGGCGGCGGATCTCCTCGAAATGCGTGCGAAAGTAGTCCAGCACGTCCGGGTGGGCGCCGATCTCGAAGCGGTAGACCGACGAATTGCCGGTGACGCGCCAGGGGCGCTTGTGGTCGTGGATGATCAGGAATTCACCCGGGCAGGTGAAGAAATCGTCCAGCGGCCCGGTGATGACCACGTCCACGTCCAGGAACAGCGCCACGCCCTTGAGGCCATGCAGGTCGGCGCTGAAGGTGGTCAGCTTGTTCCAGCCGCGCTCGGGAATGCCTGGCGGCAGGTTCAAGGGCGGAATCGGCAGGCAGCGCACCTCGGGCCGGATGCCGCTGGCGTCGTCGGTCAGGCAGACGAAGGTGAAGTCGCCGCTCAGGTGGCGGCGCACCATGGCGTAGAGGCGGTTGACGTACTCGGGGCCGTACTTCGTGCCCCACTTCATGCACAGGATGTGGCGCTCGCCCTGGGCGACGGCGGGCGTGCCCATCAGTCGGCCTGGCGCTTCTTGACCGACTTCTGCTTGGGCTTGGCGCGCTTGACCTGGCCGCCGGCCGTCAGGCGCTGGTTGCCCAGCACACGCAGCTGCTTGACCTCGGGCTTCTGGCCGGGGCGGCCGAACTTGAGCACCTTGACGTCGCGCGGGCCGGGCTTGCGGTCTTCGTCCAGCGTTTTTTCCTTGGCTGGCAGTGGCCGCCACAGCACCAGCAGCTTGCCGATGTGCTGGATGGGCGCGGCGCTCAGGCTGTCGCACAATTGCTCCAGCATGGCCTGGCGGGCGTCACGATCGTCGCCGTGTACGCGCACCTTGATCAGGCCGTGGGCGTTGAGCGCGGCGTCGACTTCCTTGACGACGGCCTCGGTCAGGCCGTCGCCGCCAATCATCACCACCGGTGCCAGGTGGTGGGCATCGGCACGGTGTTCGCGGCGCTGGGCCGGGGTCAATTCAATTTGAGGCATGGCGCGTATTATCCCGTGAGGATGCAAGCAGCATGAAAGTAAATTCCAAGAGCAAGAAGGTCAACAAGACTTGGCTGAACCAGCATGTCAACGACCCCTACGTCAAACTGGCGCAGAAAGAGGGCTACCGCTCGCGCGCGGCATACAAGCTGCAGGAGATCGATGAACAGCTGCACCTGGTGCGCCCGGGCAGCACCGTGGTCGACCTGGGCAGCGCGCCGGGTGCCTGGAGCCAGTACCTGCGCCGGCGCCTTTCGCCCCAGGGTGCGGCCGCGGGTGCGCTGGACGGTACGCTGATTGCGCTGGACATCCTGCCGATGGAGCCCATCGAGGGTGTGCAGTTTCTGCAGGGGGATTTCCGCGAGGACGAGGTGCTCGCGCAGCTGCAGCAGATCGTCGGCGGGCGGGCGGTGGATCTGGTCGTCTCCGACATGGCGCCCAATCTGTCGGGCATTGCGTCCACCGACGCGGTTCGCATTGCCCATCTGATCGAGCTGGCAGTGGATTTTGCGATCCACCACCTGACGCCCGACGGGGCGCTGGTGGTCAAGCTGTTTCACGGCAGCGGCTACGACGCGCTGGTGGCGCTTTTCCGTCAGCATTTCCGCCAGGTCAAGACCTTCAAGCCCAAGGCTTCGCGCGACAAGTCAGCCGAAACCTTTCTTGTCGGGCTGGGCGTGCGTCCGCCGCCGGCCTGACGAACGTTACCTCTGGTTATTCCATGGCCGGCGCTGGGGCAAGCGCCCCGGCGCGGCAGCTTGAAAAGCCTAAAATAGCCCCCAACTGCGCGCTACTGGCCCACACCCGTTGGCCGGCCGCATCTGCCCTTTGAGAGTCTGGAGTCCCGCTTGAACAATCAGTGGTTTTCAAAAATCGCCGTCTGGCTGGTCATCGCCATGGTGCTGTTTACGGTGTTCAAACAGTTTGACACCCGCCCGGGCATGGGCGCCGGCACGGTCGGCTATTCCGAGTTCCTGGACGAGGTGCACAGCGGGCGCATTCGCAACGCCACCATTCAGGAAGGGCCTGGCGGCACCGAGATCATCGCCACGACCAATGATGACCGGCGCATCCGCACGACGGCCACCTACCTTGACCGCGGGCTGGTGGGCGACCTGATCAACAACAACGTCAAGTTCGACGTCAAGCCGCGCGAAGAGGGTTCGCTGCTGATGACGCTTCTGGTCAGCTGGGGCCCGATGCTGCTGCTCATCGGCGTGTGGGTCTATTTCATGCGCCAGATGCAGGGCGGTGGCAAGGGCGGTGCGTTCAGCTTCGGCAAGTCCAAGGCGCGCATGCTCGACGAGAACAACAACACCATCACCTTTGCCGACGTGGCAGGCTGCGACGAGGCCAAGGAAGAGGTCAAGGAGGTCGTCGACTTCCTGAAGGATCCGCAGAAATTCCAGAAGCTGGGCGGGCGCATTCCGCGCGGCCTGCTCTTGGTCGGCCCTCCGGGCACCGGCAAGACGCTGCTGGCCAAGTCGATTGCCGGCGAAGCCAAGGTACCGTTCTTCAGCATCTCGGGCTCCGACTTCGTCGAGATGTTCGTCGGCGTGGGCGCGGCGCGCGTGCGCGACATGTTCGAGAACGCCAAGAAGAACGCCCCCTGCATCATCTTCATCGACGAGATCGACGCCGTCGGCCGCCAGCGTGGCGCGGGTCTTGGCGGCGGCAACGACGAGCGCGAGCAGACACTCAACCAGATGCTGGTCGAGATGGACGGCTTCGAGACCAATATGGGCGTGATCGTGGTTGCTGCGACCAACCGCCCCGACATCCTGGACGCTGCGCTCCTGCGCCCCGGACGCTTCGATCGCCAGGTCTACGTGACGCTGCCCGACATCCGCGGGCGCGAGCAGATCCTGGGCGTGCACATGCGCAAAATTCCCGTGGGCCAGGACGTCAATCCCAGCATCATCGCCCGTGGCACACCCGGCATGAGCGGCGCAGATCTTGCCAACCTGTGCAACGAGGCGGCGCTGATGGCCGCACGGCGCAACGCGCGCGTGGTCGAGATGCAGGACTTCGAGAAGGCCAAGGACAAGATCATCATGGGCCCGGAGCGCAAGTCCATGGTCATGCCCGAGGAAGAGCGGCGCAACACCGCCTACCACGAGGCCGGCCACGCGCTGATTGGCAAGCTTTTACCGAAGTGCGACCCGGTGCACAAGGTCACCATCATCCCACGTGGGCGCGCCCTGGGCGTGACCATGAGCCTGCCCGAGAAGGATCGCTTCTCCTACGACAAGGAGTACATGCTCAACCAGATCGCGATGCTGTTCGGCGGGCGTATTGCCGAGGAAGTCTTCATGCACCAGATGACGACCGGCGCGAGCAATGACTTCGAGCGTGCGACCAACCTGGCGCGCGACATGGTGATGAAGTACGGCATGAGCGAGGCGCTCGGTCCGATGGTCTACGCCGAGAACGAGGGCGAGGTGTTCCTGGGCCGCTCGGTGACCAAGACGACCAATATTTCGGAGGAGACCATGCAAAAGGTCGACGCCGAGGTGCGCCGCATCATCGACGAGCAATACGCGCTGGCGCGTGGGCTCATCGAGGACAACCAGGACAAGATGCATGCCATGGCCAAGGCCATGCTCGACTGGGAGACCATCGACTTCGATCAGATCAACGACATCATGGCTGGCAAGCCGCCGCGCCCGCCCAAGGACTGGACGCCGCGCAACCCGCCGCCGTCCAGCGACGATGGCTCGGGCGGCACGCCCGCGGTCAAGACCGATCCCGACCCGGCGCCCAGCGCTGCCTGATGGCTGCCTGAACCCCAACCAGGCCTGACGGGGCGCTCCTTGCGAGCGCCCCGTTTCTCATTCAACGCGCAGCCGCCCATGTTCTGGCAGACCACCCGCTCTCAAATCGACCTGTCGCGCCCGCGCGTGATGGGCATCGTCAACGTCACCCCCGACTCGTTCTCCGACGGCGGCGCGCACGCCAGCACCACCGATGCGCTGCGCCACTGCGAACGACTGCTCAAGGAGGGCGCCGACATCCTGGACGTTGGCGGCGAGTCCACGCGCCCGGGCAGTCCGCCGCTGCCGCTGGAGATCGAGCTGTCGCGCGTGCTGCCGGTGCTGCGCCATGCGGTGACGCTGGGCGTTCCAGTGTCGATCGACACCTACAAGGGCGCGGTGATGCAGCAGGCGCTGGATCTGGGCGTGGACGTCGTCAACGACATCTGGGCGCTGCGCCAGCCGGGCGCGGCCGAGGCGGTGGCGGCGCACCCGGGCTGCGGCGTGTGCCTGATGCACATGCACCGCGACCCGCAGACCATGCAGGCCGCACCGATGGAGGGCGACGCGCTGCCCCAGGTGCGTGACTTTCTGCATGCGCGCGTGCAGGCCCTGCAGGCGCAGGGCGTGGCGCGCGAGCGGCTGGTGGTCGACCCGGGCATTGGCTTTGGCAAGACCGTGGCGCAGAACTTTGCGCTGCTGGCGCGCCAGCGCGAGCTGCTGGCGCTGGGCCTGCCGCTGCTGGCGGGCTGGTCGCGCAAGTCGTCGCTGGGTGCGGTCACCAGGCTGGCGGCGCCCGACCGCCAGGCGCCCAGCGTGGCGGCGGCGCTGATGGCGGTCGAGCGCGGTGCGCGCATCGTGCGCGTGCACGATGTGGCTGCCACGGTGGCCGCGCTAGCGGTCTGGCAGGCCGTCGACGAACAACAACCACGAGAGGAAATCCCTTCATGACACGCAGCTACTTTGGCACCGACGGCATTCGCGGCACCGTGGGCCAGCCGCCGATCACCCCCGACTTCGTCCTGCGCCTGGGCCATGCCGTGGGCCAGGTGCTGCGCAGCGCGGAAGCGCGCCCGACGGTGCTGATCGGCAAGGACACGCGCATCTCGGGCTACATGCTGGAGTCGGCACTGGAGTCGGGACTGAACTCCGCCGGCGTCGACGTGGTGCTGCTCGGCCCGCTGCCCACGCCGGGCGTGGCCTACCTCACCCGCGCGCTGCGCGCCAGCCTGGGCGTGGTGATCTCGGCCAGCCACAACCCGTTTGCCGACAACGGCATCAAGTTCTTCAGCGCCCAGGGAACCAAGCTGCCCGACGCCTGGGAGCAGGCGGTGGAGCGTGCTCTCGAAGCGCCGCCAGCGTGGGCCGACAGCGCGTCGCTGGGCAAGGCGCGCCGCCTGGACGACGCGGACGGGCGCTACATCGAGTTCTGCAAGAGCACGTTTGCGCACGACCTGACGCTCAAGGGCCTGAAGATCGTCGTCGACGCGGCGCACGGCGCGGCCTACCACATCGCGCCCAAGGTGTTCCACGAGCTGGGCGCCGACGTGATCGCGATCGGCTGTGCGCCCGACGGGCTGAACATCAACCATGAAGTGGGCGCCACCCACCCCGACGCGCTGGTGCGCGCAGTGCGCGCCAACCATGCCGACTACGGCATTGCGCTGGACGGCGATGCCGACCGGCTGCAGTTGGTCGACGGCAGCGGCCGCCTGTACAACGGCGACGAACTGCTGTACCTGATGGCGCTCGAGCGCCTGGAGCGCGGCGAGGCCGTGCCCGGCGTGGTCGGCACGCTGATGACCAACATGGCCGTCGAGCAGGCGCTGGCGCAGCGCGGCGTGGCCATGGTGCGCGCCAAGGTGGGCGACCGCTATGTGCTGGAGGAACTGACCCGCCATGGCTGGCTGCTGGGCGGCGAGGGTTCGGGCCATCTGCTGGCGCTGGACAGGCACACGACGGGCGACGGCCTGATCAGCGCGCTGCAGGTGCTGCAGGCCTGCGTGCGCAGTGGCCGCAGCGTCGACGCATTGTTGCAGGGCCTGGCGCTGTTTCCCCAGGTGCTGGTCAACGTGCGCCTGCAGCCGGGCCGGGACTGGCAGGCCAACGCCCGCCTGCAGCAGGAAACTGACGCGGTGCAGCGCGAACTGGGGCAGGACGGGCGCGTGCTGATTCGCGCCAGCGGTACCGAGCCGCTGCTGCGCGTGATGGTCGAGGCGCGCACGCAACAGCAGGCCAATGCCTGCGCAACGCGCTTGGCCGAGGCTGCCCGGGCCGCCTGATTCCATTTCCATATCAACCGATTACTTTGTCGGCTTCGCTTGTC
>PGEI01000015.1 GCA_002894305.1 Comamonadaceae bacterium CD01 | reverse complement strand
CTGTCTGCGCTTCACCTTCGCGTACTCGATCGATATAGAAATGGAATGAAGCGCATGAAAAAGCCCGCCGGGCACGGGCCGGGCGGGCTTGGGGGAGGCACCCGGTTATTCAGCCCTGGCGCTCGCCCACGTAGATCTCGACGCGGCGGTTGCGCGCGCGGCCGTCGGCCGTGGCGTTGCTGGCAATGGGTTCGCGCGAGCCGCGGCCTTCGGTCTGGATGCGCCGCCCGTCCACGCCGCGGTCGACCAGGTAGTTGCGCGTGCTGGCGGCGCGGTCGCGCGACAGCGGGTCGTTGATCGCGTCGCTGCCCGTCGAGTCGGTGTGGCCGACGATGCGCACCTCGGCCGCCGGGTTGTTGCGCAGGCCCTCGGCAAAGCGATCCAGGATGGCGCGGAAGTTGGGCTGGATGTCGGCGCGGTTGGTGGCAAACGAAATGTCGCTGGGGATGTCCAGCTTGAGCTGGTTGTCCGCCGTCTGCGTCACGCCCACGCCGGTGCCCTGGGTGACCGCTTCCATCTCCTGCTTCTGCTTTTCCATGTGCTGCGACCAGATATAGCCGCCCAGCGCGCCGGCGGCGGCGCCTATGGCCGCGCCCTTGCCGGCGTGGCCGCTTCCGGTCATCGCGCCGATCACCGCACCGCCGACCGCGCCAACGCCGGCGCCCGTGGCCGTGCCGCGCTGGGTTTGCGACATGTCGGCGCAGCCGGTGGCCACGACGGCCAGCGACAGACAGCTGATGGCGATTGCTTTACGCATGGTGTTTTCTCCTTGTTTGCAAGATTGACGATGGTGCGCGCGGCGTTGGCGGCGCGCACATGACAGCGTCAAAGCTTAGTGCGTCGCCAGGGCTTTGTTTGTAGACAAACGTGAATGTTGCGCCCCGGTGTTCCGTGTGGCGCGTGGTCAGTGCGGCCGATCCGGCGGCCCCGCCGCAGGCTGCTGCGCCTGGCTTTGCGGGTCGTCCCGTGCCGGCGGCTCGCCGCGCTTGCGCCCCGAGAACATCGTCCACCAGATGATGAAGACAAAGACGGCGAGCGCCAGCAGCGCTTCAAGCAAAATCACGCCCATGAATGTTCGTCTCCTGCGCTGGTTTGTAACGGCGCTGATTGTAGGCACGCTGGCCGCCTGCGCCACGCGTGAGCCCGCCGCTCCCGAAAGCCCAGCCGCCGCCGCTCCCGGCAAGCTGGCGCCGCTCAAGGGCCCCATGGTCGTTCCTGGGACGCTGGCGCAGTCCAAGAGCCGCTGGGTGCCGGTGGACTGGAGCGAACTGCCCGGCTGGAGCGAGGACAGCCCGCACGAGGCCTGGAACGCCTGGCTGCGCAACTGCGAGCGCCCGGCGCCCGCCTTTGCGCCGCTGTGCGAGCAGGTGCGCCAGCTGTCGATTGCCGGCGACGAGGCGCAGCGCGGCTGGATGCTCGAACACCTGCAGCCCTACCGCATCGAGTCGCTGGAGGGCAACCCAGAGGGCATGCTGACCGGCTATTACGAGCCGTTTCTGGAGGCCTCGCGCCAGCGCGGCAATGGCTTCGAGGTGCCGTTGTACCAGCCGCCGGCGGGCCTGGCGCAGCGTCAGCCCTGGTACACGCGCCAGCAGATCGAGCAGCAGCCCGAGGTGCAGGCGCAGCTGGCCGGGCGCGCGATTGCCTGGGTGCGCGACCCGGTGCAGGCGCTGGTGCTGCACATCCAGGGTTCGGGGCGGCTGAATTTGCTCGAAGCCGACGGCAGCACCCGCGTGGTGCGCCTGGCCTTTGCCGGCACCAATGGTCAGCCCTACCGCAGCGTGGGCAGGTGGCTGCTCGACCGCGGCCTGGTGCGCGACGCCACCTGGCCCGGGATCAGCGCCTGGGTGGCCGCCAACCCGCAGCGCGTGCAGGAGATGCTGTGGTCCAACCCGCGCTACGTGTTCTTTCGCGAGGAGCCGCTAGACGACCTGGACGCCAGCTTCGGCCCGCGCGGCGCGCAGGGCGTGGCGCTCACCCCTGGACGCTCGATCGCGGTCGATCGCCTGAGCATTCCCTACGGCACGCCGGTGTGGCTGGCGTCGACCGGTCCGGCCACGCAGTTGGCGCGCCTGGTGATGGCGCAGGACACGGGCAGCGCCATCGTCGGCGCGGTGCGGGCCGATTTTTTCACCGGCTGGGACGACGCGGCGGCCGACCTGGCCGGGCGCCTGAAGCAGGGATTGCGCCTGTGGGCACTGTGGCCTAAGTGAGCGCATTGGGCTTTGCCGGGCGAGCTCGGTAAAATCCCTGGTTTACCTGCAATCTCCGGAGCCGCCTTTCATGGCCAACCCTCAGAACATGGCGAACGCCATCCGCGCACTTGCAATGGATGCGGTGCAACAAGCCAATTCCGGCCACCCCGGCGCGCCAATGGGCATGGCCGACATGGCCGTCGCCCTGTGGGGCCGCCACCTGGCCCACAACCCGGCCAATCCGCACTGGGCCAACCGCGACCGCTTCGTGCTCTCCAACGGCCACGGCTCGATGCTGATCTATGCATTGCTGCACCTGACGGGTTATGACCTGCCCATGCAGGAGCTCAAGAACTTTCGCCAGCTGCACAGCAAGACCGCAGGCCACCCCGAAGTGGGCGTGACCCCGGGCGTCGAGACGACGACCGGCCCGCTGGGCCAGGGCCTGACCAACGCCGTCGGCATGGCGCTGGCCGAAAAACTGCTGGCCAGCGAGTTCAACCGTGACGGCCACGCCATCGTCGACCACCACACTTACGTCTTCCTGGGCGACGGCTGCCTGATGGAAGGCATCAGCCACGAGGCCTGCGCGCTGGCCGGCGCCTGGAAGCTCGACAAGCTGATCGCGCTGTACGACGACAACGGCATCAGCATCGACGGCCAGGTTGCGCCCTGGTACGTGGACGACGTGGCCCAGCGCTTCAACGCCTACCAGTGGAACGTAATCGGCCCGATCGACGGCCATGACCCCGACAAGGTCGACCGCGCCATTGCCCAGGCCAAGGCATCGCAGGACGGGCGCCCCACGCTCATCATCTGCAAGACGCACATCGGCAAGGGCAGCCCCAACCGTGTGAACACCGCCAAGGCCCACGGCGAGCCGCTGGGCTTTGATGAGATTGCGCTGACGCGCGCCGCGCTGGGCTGGGAGTACGGCCCATTCGAGATTCCGGCCGAGGTCTACGCCGACTGGGACGCCAAGGCCGCGGGCGCCGAGCGCGAGGCCGCGTGGGACGAGCGCTTTGCCGCCTACACCGCCGCCCACCCCGAACTGGCCGCGGAATTTACCCGCCGCATGACCGGCGACCTGCCCAGGCACTTTGCCCAGGTGGCCGTGGACACCGTCGTCGCCGCGCACACCAAGGCAGAGACCGTGGCCAGCCGCAAGGCCAGCCAGCTGGCGCTGGAAGAATTCACCGCCAAATTGCCCGAGCTGCTGGGCGGCAGCGCCGACCTGACCGGCTCCAACCTCACCAACACCAAGAGCACGTCCAACCTGCGCTTCGACCGCCAGGGCGCCGTGGTCAAGAACGAGGACGGCGTCGGCGGGCGCCACATCAACTACGGCGTGCGCGAGTTCGGCATGGCCGCCATCATGAATGGCATTGCGCTGCACGGCGGCTTCATCCCCTACGGCGGCACCTTCATGACGTTCAGCGACTACAGCCGCAACGCCATCCGCATGGCCGCGCTGATGAAGCAGCGCGTGATCCATGTCTTCACGCACGACTCCATCGGCCTGGGCGAGGACGGCCCGACGCACCAGCCCGTCGAGCACGCGGCCAGCCTGCGCCTGATCCCGGGCCTGGACGTCTGGCGCCCGGCCGACACCGCCGAGACGGCCGTTGCCTGGAGCGTGGCGCTGTCCAACCGCACCATGCCCACGGCGCTGCTGCTGTCGCGCCAGGGCCTGCCCTACGCACCCAAGCGCGACCTGGGCGACATCTCGCGCGGCGCCTACATCCTGTCCGAGCCGGCCGACGTTGGTATGAGGAAAAAGGCGCAGGCGGTCATCATCGCCACTGGCTCCGAAGTGGCGTTGGCGCTGACCGCGCAAAAGCAGCTGGCCGAGAAAAAAATCGCGGTGCGCGTGGTCTCCATGCCCAGCACGACGACCTTTGACCGCGAGGACGTGAAGTACAAGAAGCTGGTGCTGCCCGCCGGCCTGCCGCGCATCGCGGTCGAAATGGGCGTCACCGACTTCTGGTGGAAATACGGCTGCGCCGCCGTCGTCGGCATCGACAGCTTCGGCGAGTCGGCCCCGGCCGGCGTGCTGTTCAAGCACTTTGGCTTCACCGCCGAGAACGTGGCCGACACGGTGCGCATGGCACTTTCGCGCAAGCGCTGAAGCCATCCGATTTTCTTTGCAACCATCCCAAGAGGCTCAACCATGACCATCAAGATTGGCATCAACGGCTTCGGCCGCATCGGCCGCAACGTGCTGCGCTCGGCGCTGCAGAACTTCTCCGACATCGAAGTCGTTGCGATCAACGACCTGCTGGAGCCCGACTATCTGGCCTATATGCTGCGCTACGACAGCGTGCACGGCCGCTTCCGTGGAGAGGTGTCGGTCGACGGCAACACGCTGATCGTCAACGGCAAGAAGATCCGCCTGACGCAGGAGCGCGACCCGGCCAACCTGAAGTGGAACGAGGTCGGCGCCGACATCGTGATCGAGTCCACCGGCCTGTTCCTGACCAAGGAGGCCGCCGAGAAGCACATTGCCGCTGGCGCCAAGAAGGTGATGATGTCGGCACCGTCGAAGGACGACACGCCGATGTTCGTCTTTGGCGTGAACCACAAGACCTACGCCGGCCAGCCCATCATCAGCAATGCGTCGTGCACCACCAACTGCCTGGCGCCCGTGGCCAAGGTGCTGCATGACAAGTGGGGCATCAAGCGCGGACTGATGACCACCGTGCACGCCGCCACCGCCACGCAAAAGACCGTCGACGGCCCTTCCAACAAGGACTGGCGCGGCGGCCGCGGCATTCTGGAGAACATCATTCCCAGCAGCACCGGCGCCGCCAAGGCCGTGGGCGTGGTGATCCCCGAGCTGAACAAGAAGCTGACCGGCATGTCGTTCCGCGTGCCGACGTCGGACGTGTCGGTCGTCGACCTGACAGTTGAGCTGGAAAAGGAAGCCAGCTACGACGAGATCAAGGCCGAGATGAAGGCCCAGTCGCAGGGCGCGCTCAAGGGCGTGCTGGCTTACACCGAGGACAAGGTCGTCGCCACCGACTTCGTCGGCGAGACGCATACCTCGGTGTTCGACGCCGACGCCGGCATCGCGCTGGACAAGACCTTCGTCAAGGTCGTCGCCTGGTACGACAACGAGTGGGGCTACTCCAACAAGTGCCTGGAGATGGTGCGCGTGATGGCCGGTCAATAAACGGCGGCTTTATCTCTCCTTCAAAAACGCGCCTTTCGGCGCGTTTTGCTTTGAATACGTTCTTACCCCCGCAGCAGCTTCTCCCGCGCCAGCTCCAGCGCCTGCGGATGGGCGCGCAGTACCAGGGTGTCGCCCTCGGCCAGCGGCATGGGGTCGTCGGGCTCGGACAGCCTGCCGCCGGCGCGGCGCACGTGGATCAGGTGCACGCCCATGGCCGGCAGCGTCAGCGAGTCGATGCTGCGGCCGATCGTCGCCGCGTCGGGCGCCAGCGTGATCGAGGCCAGGCGCTCCTGGTCGCGTTCGCTGGCGGTGTCGTCGTCGGCGCCGTGAAAGTAGCCGCGCAGCAGGCCGTAGCGCGCGCTGCGCTGCTCCTGCACCATGCGCACCACGCGGCGCACCGGCACGCCCACCAGTGCCAGCGCCTGGCTGGCCAGCATCAGCGAGCCCTCGATGGCCTGGGGCACGACCTCGGTGGCGCCCGCGGCCTGCAGGCGCTCCAGGTGGGTGTCGTCCTGCGTGCGCACCAGCACCGGCACCTGTGGCGCATGCGCGCGCGCCAGCGCCAGCACCTTGAGTGCGGCGGGCGTGTCCAGCGGCGTGATGACGACGGCCGCCGCGCGCGCCAGGCCCGCGGCCATCAGCGCCTGCAGCCGCGTGGCGTCGCCAAACACCACCGAGTTGCCGGCCGCCGCCGCCTGGCGCACGCGGTCGGGATCCAGATCCAGCGCCAGGTAGCCAATGCCCTCGTGCTCCAGCAGCCGCGCCAGGTTCTGGCCGCAGCGCCCGTAGCCGCAGATCAGCACATGGCCGCTGGTGTTGATGGACTGGCGCGCGATCTGCGTGACCTGCAGCGACTGCTGCAGCCAGTCGCTGGCGACCAGCCGGGTGACGATGGCGTTGCTGTACTGGATGAGAAAGGGCGTGGCCAGCATCGACAGCACCATGGCCGCCAGCAGCGGGTTCATCAGCGCCGGCGCGATCAGCTCGTGCATGTTCATCAGCGCCAGCAGCACGAAGCCGAACTCGCCCGCCTGCGCCACATACAGGCCGGTGCGCAGCGATACACCGGCGCTGCCCCCGCGCCCGTAGGACAGCACAAAGATGATGGCCGTCTTCAGCAGCAGCGGCCCGAGCAGCAGCACCAGCACCATGGCCCAGCGCTCCAGCAGGATGTGCCAGTCCAGCATCATCCCCACGGTGATGAAGAACAGGCCCAGCAGCACGTCGTGGAAGGGACGGATGTCGGTGTCCACCTGGTGGCGGAATTCGGTCTCGGCCACCAGCACGCCGGCAATGAAGGCGCCCAGCGCCAGCGACAGGCCGGCCAGCTCGGTCAGCCAGGCCAGGCCCAGCGTGACCAGCAGCAGGTTGAGCATGAACAGCTCCTCGCTCTTGCGCCGCGCCACCAGCGTCAGCCACCAGCGCATCACGCGCTGGCCGCCGGCCAGCAGCACCGTGACCAGCAGCGTGGCCTTGAGCAGCGCCAGGCCCAGCGCCAGCAGCAGCGCGTCGGGCTCCGAGCCCAGCGCCGGAATCAGCACCAGCAGCGGCACGACGGCCAGGTCTTGGAACAGCAGAATGCCCAGCACGCGCCGCCCGTGCTCGCTCTCCAGCTCGGCGCGCTCGGTCAGCAGCTTGACGACGATGGCCGTGCTGCTCATCGCCAGCAGCCCGCCCAGCGCCAGCGCGCTCTGCCAGCCCATGTCCCACACGCCGCCCACCCAGCGCGACAGCAGCAGCGCCAGCGTGGTGAACGCCGCCATCGACCCCACCACCTGCAGCAGTCCCAGGCCGAACACGAAGCGGCGCATCGCGCGCAGCTTGGGCAGGCTGAATTCCAGACCGATGGCGAACATCAGAAACACCACGCCGAACTCGCCCAGGTGGCGCACGCCCTCGGAGTTGCTGGCCAGCGCCAGCGCGTGCGGGCCGATCAGAATGCCCGCGGCCAGGTAACCCATCATCGGCGGCAGGCGCAGCATGCGACAGGCCACGACGCCGAGCACTGCGGACAGCAGATAGAGCAGGGTCAGGGCCAGCGATGACATGACCGGTGATGGTAAAGGCTGCATGGGCTGTGCCGGTACGGGCCATCGGGGCGGGCCGGCCGTGCGGTCATGCGCGCGCCGATAAAATCCCCTCCCATGCTCACCGCCTCTGCCGCTGCCACCGCCTTTGACGCCGACCAGGCCCTGCGCCTGGGGCGCGAAACCTTCGAGATCGAGGCCCACGCGCTCTCCGACCTGGCCGCGCGCCTGGACGACGCCTTCGTGCAGGCCGTGCAGCTGCTGCTGGGCGTGCGTGCGCGCGTCGTCGTGATGGGCATGGGCAAGAGCGGCCACGTCGGGCGCAAGATCGCCGCGACGCTCGCCTCCACCGGCACGCCCGCCTTCTTCGTTCACCCGGCCGAGGCCAGCCACGGCGACCTGGGCATGGTCACGCCGCAGGATGTGGTGCTGGCCATCTCCAACAGCGGCGAGAGCCACGAGCTCACCGTGCTGCTGCCCGTGCTCAAGCGCCAGGGCGTGCCGCTGCTGGCGCTCACGGGCAAGCCCCAGTCCACGCTGGCGCGCCATGCCGACGTGGTGCTCGACTGCAGCGTCACGCGCGAGGCCTGCCCGCTGAACCTGGCGCCCACGACCAGCACCACCGCGCAGCTGGCCATGGGCGACGCGCTGGCCGTCGCGCTGCTGGACGCGCGCGGCTTTCGCGCCGAGGACTTTGCCCGCTCCCACCCTGGCGGCGCGCTGGGCCGGCGCCTGCTCACCCATGTGCGCGACGTGATGCGCACCGGCGACGACGTGCCGCGCGTCGCGCCCCAGGCCGACTTCAGCACGCTGATGCGCGAGATGAGCGCCAAGTGCGTGGGCGCGGCGGCCATCGTCGACGCCGCAGGCCACCCCATCGGCATCTTCACCGACGGCGACCTGCGCCGGCGCATCGAGTCGGGCGCCGACGTGCGCGCGATGGACGCGCAGGCGCTGATGCACGCCCACCCGCGCACCCTGGCCGCCGACGCGCTGGCCGCCGACGCCGCGCTGGTGATGGAGCGCCACGCCATCACCAGCGTGCTCGTCACCGACGCGGCCGGCGTGCTGGTCGGCATCGTGCACATCGGCGACCTGATGCGCGCCAAGGTAATCTGATGGCCACGCCCCTGCCCGAGCTGCAGCCCGCGCTGCACTTCTCCCCCGAGCTGCTGCTGCGCGCCCAGGACGTGCGCGTGGCCTTCTTCGACGTCGACGGCGTGCTCACCGACGGCGGGCTGTATTTCTCCGAGTCCGGCGAGGCGCTCAAGCGCTTTCACACGCTGGACGGCCACGGCATCAAGCTGCTGGCGCGCGCCGGCATCACGCCGGCCGTGGTCACTGGACGCGACAGCGCCGCGCTGCGACTGCGCCTGTCGGCGCTGGGCGTGGTGCACGCGCGCTTTGGCACCGAAGACAAGCGCCCCGCGGCCGAGTCCATCCTGGCCGAGCTGGGCCTGGGCTGGCACCAGGCCGCGGCCATGGGCGACGACTGGCCTGACCTGCCCATGCTGCGCCGCGCGCAGCTCGCCTGCGTGCCGCCCGCCGCCCACGCCGAGGTGCGCGCCGTCGCCCACTACACGACGTGCGCCGCAGGCGGCCAGGGCGCGGCGCGCGAGTTCTGCGACCTGCTGCTGGTGGCCAGCGGCCGCTACCGCCAGCTGCTGCAGGATTACGCGCAATGACGTCGCGCCGCGCCGCCGACCGCCTGGGCGCCTACCTGCCCATCGCGCTGATGGGCGTGCTGGCGCTGGGCACCTGGTGGCTGGTGCGCAACGCCCCGCAGCCGCAGCCGGTAGCCGCGCCCAAGCCGCCCGCGCATGTGCCCGACTACACGATGCACGGCTTTTCCGTCAAAAGCTTTGATGCCAGCGGCCGCCAGACCAGCGACGTGCGCGGCACGCTGGCCAGCCACTACCCCGACACCGACACCACCGAGATCGAGCAGGTGCAGCTGCGTTCGGTGCACGAGGACGGCAGCGTGCTGACGGCGACCGCCAAGCGCGCGCTGAGCAACGCCGACGGCTCCGAGGTACAGCTGCTGGACGACGCCGTCGTCACGCGCACGCCCGCGCCGGCGGCCACGGCCAGCGCAGCGCGCCAGAAGCCGGTCATGCAGTTTCGCGGCGATTTCCTGCATGTCTGGGTCAACGAGGAGCGCGTGCGCTCGCACCTGCCGGTCACGCTGATTCGCGGCAAGGATCGCTTCACCGCCGACGCGATGGACTACGACGACCTGGCCCAGGTGCTGCAGTTGCACGGCCAGGTGCGCGGCGAACTGGCGCCCCAGTCCCCGGCGGCCGCGCCGGCGCGCGCCCGCTGACATGAATCACGCTGGCGCGCCCCTGGCCTACATCACCGGCGCGTCCAGCGGCATCGGCCAGGCGCTGGCGCAGCGCTACCTCGACGCCGGCTGGCGCCTTGCGCTGTCGGCGCGCCGCGCCGACCTGCTGCACGACTGGGCGCGGCAACAGGGCGTGGACGATGACCGCATCGGCATCTACCCGGCCGACGTCAGCGACAGCGCCCAGGCCATGGCTGCCGGGCGGCAATGCCTGCAGCAGCAGGGCCTGCCCGACGTGGTGATCGCCAACGCCGGCATCAGCGTTGGCGTGGACACGTCGATTGCCGCCGACCTGGCCGTGATGCAGCGCGTGCTGGCCACCAACGTGACCGGGCTTGCCGCCACCTTCCAGCCCTTCATCACGCCGATGGCCGCGCGCGGCAGCGGCCGCCTGGTGGGCGTGGCCAGCGTGGCCGGCGTGCGCGGCCTGCCGGGCCATGGGGCGTACTGCGCCAGCAAAGCGGCGGCGATTGCCTATTGCGAGAGCCTGCGCGGCGAGCTGCGCGCCAGCGGCGTGCGCGTGGTGACGCTGGCGCCCGGCTATGTCGACACGCCGCTGACCCGTGCCAATCGCTACGCCATGCCGTTTTTGATGCAGCCCGAGGACTTTGCCGCGCGCGCGGTGCGCGCGATCGACGCGGGCGACTCCTGGCGCGTCATTCCCTGGCAGATGGGCGTGGCCGCAGCGGTGTTGCGCCAGCTGCCCAACGCCTGGTTCGACCGGCTGCTGGTTGGGCGCGCGCGCAAGCACCGCGACGGCGGCCCGGGCGCGGCGCCAGACGAACCGGGCGGGCGCCCATGAAAAACGGCGGCTGCCGTCAGGGCAGTCGCCGTCGTCGATTCCGTTGGTGAGGCTGCGGCTCAGCCGTGCAGCATCACTCCTCGCTGGTGCGGATCGTGTCGCGCCCGCTCTTGTCGCGCACGCGGCCCATGTCGGCGTCCAGTGCGCGCACCAGCTTGTCGCAGGCGCCGGTGAAGGCGTCGGCCAGCTTGTCGGCGTCGGCGGTCACCGAGACGGGCTGGCGGCCCGCCGGGCGCGCCTCCAGGCGGCAGCGCTTGTCGTTGGCGCCCGATTTGCTGGCGTCCTCGTCGGACAGAAAGACCTCGACGCGCGTCACCCATTCGCGAAAACGCGCCAGGCGGGCCAGCGTCTCTTGCTGCACCCATTGGGCCAGCGACTCACCACCCTGGATCTTCTTGTCGGTATGCACTTGAACTTGCATGGTCTTCCTTTCTCAGCGTCGCGCCGGCCGGTAACCGGCAATTCCTTGAATGTTGACGTCTACATCATCCCAGATTTCCCATCGCATTTTCACAAGCGCTTGCGCGGCGCCCCCACCGGCGGCGCATGCGTGCGCGCCCGCGCTGCGCGACCCTGCATTCGGTGCTACAACCGCCGCATGACTGCGCAACAACGTCTGAAAATCGGCCTGTCGGCCTGCTTCTCGCACGCCGACCCGCAGCGCCCGCTGTTCACCGGCAAGACGCTGCAGTACGTGGAGCAGTCGGTGGCGCACTGGATCATGTCGGCCGGCGCGCTGGTGGTGATGGTGCCCTGCCCGACGGGCGAGACCGCGCGCGGCGACGTGACGCTGACGCACTATGCGCAGTGGCTGGACGGCGTCGTCATGCATGGCGGCTCCGACGTCTGGCCCGGCAGCTACGGCGAGCAACCGCTGCGCCCCGACTGGATGGGTGACCGCGTGCGCGACCTGTACGACCTGGCCGTCGTCGAGGCCTTCGAACAGCAGGGCAAGCCCATCTTCGGCATCTGCCGCGGCCTGCAGCTGATCAACGTCGCGTTTGGCGGAACGCTGTACCAGGACATCGAGATGCAGCACCCGGGCGCGCACCGCCACCGCGACCCCGTCACCTACGACCAGCACTTCCACGGCGTCGACATCGTGCCCGGCACGCGCATGGCGCGGCTGTATCCGGGGCAGGGCCGCGTCACGGTCAACAGCATCCACCACCAGGGCGTCAAGAACCTGGCGCCAGGTTTTGACGTCGAGGCCTGGAGCTGGCCCGACGCCGTGCCCGAGGCCATCCGGCGCAACCCCAGCCAGGGCGGCGGCTATGTGGCCGCGACGCAGTGGCACCCCGAGTTCGGCGCCAAGACCGGAGCCATCCTGGACGCCACGCCGCTCTTGAACGACTTCCTGTCCGCCTGCCAGCGCGCCCGCGAGCGTCCCCGCCCGGGCGCCAGCCCGCTGCAGGTGCGCGACCGCGCCGCGCGCCTGCTGCGCCAGGCGCTGCTGCGGCTGGAGGCGCGGTAGGAGAGCAGGACTGCTGCGGCGCGCCGTGGTCGCCCGGCCCGGCCTCGTCGATGGCCTGTTATCCAGGCGCCAGACGCAGGCGCTTCAGCCTAGAACCGTTTCTAGGTTCAATTCAATGGTGGTGGCCGTGGCCGCCGTGCACGTGGCGGTGGGCGACTTCTTCGGCCGTCGCGGAGCGCACCTCGGTCACCTTGCAGGCGAAGCGCAGCGCCTGGCCGGCCAGCGGGTGGTTGCCGTCCAGGTGCACCTCGGCCCCCTTGATCTTGACCACGCGGTACATCTGCGGCTGGCCGTCCGGCCCCGGGCCTTGCAGTTGGCCGCCCACCTTGACGCCCGGCGGAAAGTCGCTCTTGGCGATGGTGCGCACCAGCGCCTCGTCGCGCTCGCCAAAAGCGTCCTGCACCGACAGGTCGATCGTCGTGGCAAAGCCCGGCTCCTGGCCTTCAAGGGCGGCCTCGACTTTGGGGAACAGGTTGTCGTAGCCGCCGTGCAGGTAGGCGGTGTGGCCGCTGTCCAGCGGCTTGCCCTGGGGGCTGGTGACCTTGTAGCTGAGGGTGACGGCGGTGTCCTGGGTGATTTTCATGATGGGGAATCGGTGTGGTGGTCAGTCAAAGTCGCTGGTCTGCGGCTGGTCGAAGTAGCGGCTGGGTGGTTGCGGGTGTTCGGCGTCGCCCGCCGTGGGGCGGGCCGGTATCTGCTTGGACAGGTCGCCAGCCTTCTTGCGGTAGGCGCGGATGAAGAAGGGGTGGAATTTGAGCGGGTGGGCGTCGGTCGGGGCATCGCCAAACCCGACCGATTCGCTGCCCTGCGTCCTGGGGCGCCAGCCGGCCCAGGGCGTACCGTCGAACAGGCCGATGGCCTGCTCGGTGCGAATGCCGATCAGCTGGTCGATGCGACGGTAGTCGGCAAACGGCAGGCCCGAGCGGTTGAGCGGCTGGCCCAGCGGGAAAAAGTTGCCGGCCACGCGGCTGTGGCCCATGCCTGCGGCGCGTGCGTGCGCGATCAATCCGTCCGTATAGCGGCGGGACAGGGCCGAGAACGCCTGCGCCTGCGGGCCCAGCGTCCAGCCCGTCGGGGCCACGCCATCAAGGGCCAGGCCGGGCGTACCGGGGCTGGCCACGACGGTGTAGGGCATGGTGGCGGCCAGATTGGTGACGATGATGAACACGGTCGCGCCAAAGCCGCGCGCGCCTTCGCAGGGCTGGTCGTCCTCGTCGTACTGGCGTGCATGCAGTTCGGTCTCGAAGCGCAGCGCCAGGCGGTCGGCAATGTCGATGGTCGGCACGAAATAGACCAGCAGCCGCTCGGGCTGATCCAGAAAGCCGCTGCACAGCTGCTCCCAGTATTCGGCGCGCTCTTCGTCGAACGGCGACGCCGACCAGATCCACAGCTCGCGGTGCTGGGCAAACAGTTGCGCGGGGCTGCAGCGGTCGCCGGTCGCTGGCACGGCGACGGTCAGCGCCAAGCCCAGCCGCTGGCTGGCAAAGGCACGCAGCCGCTCGGCCACGGCCAGGCTGCGCGCGCTGCCAATGGCCAGCAGTGTGCGGTGCAGCGTGCGCAGGGTGTGCGAGTCCTGGGCGAGGGCATTCAGATCGATGGCTTCGTCGCCGGGCGATGCGCCGCGCAGCGTGGCCAGTTCGGCGGCCGTGAGATCCAGCGCCGTGAGCAGCTCGTGTGCCATGGGCGCCTGGTGGGTAAGCATGGAGGGTGTTGTTCTTGTCAGCAAAGGGTCAGATTTTAGAGGCTGGCCGCAAACCTGCAGCAAGTGGCGCGCTTGGCTTGCCTTACCATCCGAGGTTTGCCCCCAGTTGCACTGCACCCGCCATGCCCCATCTGTTCAGCGCCAACGACTATCTGCGCCAGCACATTCGCACCGTGCCCGACTGGCCGGCGCCGGGCGTGCAGTTTCGCGACATCACGCCGCTGCTGCAAAACCCCAAAGTGTTTCGCGTGATGATCGACGCCTTCGTGCACCGCTACATGGATGACGGCATGCGCCCCGACGTGGTGGCCGGGCTGGACGCGCGCGGCTTCATCCTGGGCGCGGTACTCGCGTACGAGCTCAACGTCGGCTTCGTGCCGATCCGCAAGAAAGGCAAGCTGCCGTTCACCACGGTGGAGGAAACCTACGAATTGGAATACGGCAGCGCCACGGTGGAACTGCACAGCGACGCGGTGCGCCCGGGCGACAAGGTGCTGCTGGTCGACGACCTGATCGCTACCGGCGGCAC
This sequence comes from Comamonadaceae bacterium CD01, assembly GCA_002894305.1. Taxonomy (GTDB): domain Bacteria; phylum Pseudomonadota; class Gammaproteobacteria; order Burkholderiales; family Burkholderiaceae_C; genus Comamonas_C; species Comamonas_C faecalis. The sequence continues at coordinate 29,488 of PGEI01000015.1, read as the reverse complement.
GATGATGGCGGGCAAGAAGCTGCTGGAGAAACTGGGCGCACAGGTCATGGAGGGCGCGGCCATCGTCGACCTGCCCGAGCTGGGTGGCTCCGAGCGCCTGCGCGCTGCGGGCCTGCCGCTATTCACCTTGGTGGCGTTCGACGGGCACTGAAATGGCTTGAAGCCGCGCGTGGCCTAGTCTTGGCGCGTGTTTACGATTTCTGTTTGACCATTCTTTCTCGTCATGCCGGCGAAAGCCGGTATCCAGCCCTCGCTGTGAAGGAGGTGTCGCCGCTGGATTGCGGCTTTCGCTGCAATGACGGAGCAGGGAGTCCTGCCTTTGGTGGATAGAAAGCGAGCTGCGGAAAGATCGTAAACACGCTCTTAGCGCGGCTCGCCGTACATCGTGCTGCTGAGGGCGTCGGGGCGCTGGCGCTCTTGCACGTCGGGCATGACGGTGTCGGCAAACCCGCTGTCGGGTGTTTCGGCGCTGGTCGCAGAAGGTGGCAGCCTGGTGGCGCGGGCCTCGCTGGCGCGGGCTCTGGCCTTGGCCAGGGCTTGCCGGAACGCCGCCATTTCCGTCGCGTCGATCGGGTCGAATGCCGCTGCGTCGGTGCGGCCGTCCAGAGGCACGACTTTTTTCCGAGGCGCTGGCGGCGCCAGTGGTGCTGGTGCGCTCGCTGGTGTGGCCGTCAGGGGGGCGGGTGACGAGGTCAGCGCAGCGGGGCCGGAGGCCAGCGGCGCGGGCGTGGACACGGGCGCGCCCTGTGCGCCGGCGCTGTACCGCAGCCGGGGATTGACGCGCCAGTACACCGACTTGACCTCGATGCCCAGGCGGATCTGGGCCGAGCGGGTGATCCACGCCTCGGTGTCGCTCCACAGACCCACGTTGGCGCTGTATTCCTTGGCCACGTCGAGCATGACGATGAAGCGCTCGCCCTGTGTGTCCAGCATCAGCACCTTGAACGCGTAGTCGGCCGACAGCACGCCTGCGCGCGCCATGGCCTCGCGCACGACGCCGTAGAGCTGCTCACGCCGCTGCAGCCGGGCGGCCTGGTGGGTGGGAGGGCCGCTTTGGCTGGCGCGCGCAGACCGGCCGCGCACCGGAGTGACCGTCAGGGGCCCGGGTGCGCGCTGGTTGATTTTTGCGGTGGGAAACAGCCAGCCAAACAAGGACATGAAGAAAAATCGGGCCCAATAATCGTCAAAAGTGCGACCAAGTGTATCTGTGCCTCGCCGCTGCGGCGATAGGGCATTCGGCGCAGCGTTTGCTGCTTTTGCCGGTGTTGTGATTACTTCCCGATGCAGAAGCTGGAAAAAATCACGCCCAGCAGGTCGTCGGCGCCGAACTCGCCGGTGATGGTGTTGAGCGCGTTCTGCGCCAGGCGCAGTTCCTCGGCCAGCAGATCCAGCGCGGGGGCGGGGAGTTGCAGCAGTGCGGTGGCCTGCTCCACATGAGCGTCGACCTCGCGCAGCGCGGCGATGTGGCGCGCGCGGGCAATGTGCACGCCTTCGGCCGCGGGTTGCCAGCCGGCCAGCGTCAGCAGTTGCTGGCGCAGTGCGTCCAGGCCCTGGCCGGTGTGCGCCGATAGGCGCAGCTGCAGATGGTCGGTGGCGCTGGGCAGCAGTGCACCGGGTTCACCCTCGGCGTCGCACTTGTTCCACACATCGATCACCGGCACGCCTGCGGGCAGGCGGTCTTGCAGGGTTTCGGTGATCACCGCGTCGTTGGCGCGGTAGTCGGCGTCGTGCTGGCGCGTCAGGTCGTGCAGCAGCAGCACCGCGTCGGCGCGTTCGATCTCCTCCCAGGCGCGCGCGATGCCGATGCGCTCGACCTCATCGTTGCTTTCGCGCAGGCCGGCGGTGTCGATGACGTGCAGCGGCACGCCCTTGATCTGGATGGTTTGCTGCACCTTGTCGCGCGTGGTGCCGGCGATCGGCGTGACGATGGCCAGCTCGGCCCCCGCCAGCGCGTTGAGCAGCGAGCTTTTGCCCGCGTTGGGCTGGCCGGCGATCACCACGGTGATGCCGTCGCGCAGCAGTGCACCCTGGCGCGCGCGCTGCATCACCTGGGCGAGGTGTTGTTGCAACCGTATCAGTTGCCCCTGGGCGTCGCTGGCGCGCAGGAAGTCGATGTCTTCCTCGGGAAAGTCCAGCGTTGCCTCGACCAGCATGCGCAGGTGCACCAGCGCGTCGCGCAGCGCGTGGATTTCCTGCGAAAACGCGCCCGACAGCGAGCGCCCGGCGCTGCGTGCTGCGGCCTCGGTGCTGGCGTCGATCAGGTCGGCAATCGCCTCGGCCTGCGCCAGGTCGACCTTGTCGTTGAGGAACGCGCGCTCGGTGAACTCGCCCGGCTCGGCCAGGCGCAGGCGCGGCAGCGCGTCCTGCGCCACCTCCAGGCAGCGCGCCTGCAGCAGTTGCAACACCACCGGGCCGCCGTGGGCCTGCAGTTCCAGCACGTCCTCGCCGGTGTAGCTGTGCGGCGCGGGAAAAAACAGCGCCAGTCCCTGATCGATGGGCTGGCCCTGCGCGTCGGCAAACGGCAGGTAGTGCGCGTGGCGTGGTGTCAGGCTGCGGCCGAAGAAGGCCTGGACGAAGGGTTCGAGCGCCCGCCCCGAGATGCGCACCATGCCCACCGCGCCGCGCCCGGGAGCGGTGGCGATGGCGGCAATGGGGTCGAGGTGGCGTGCGTGCATGGCGGGATTATTGCCGCGCCTGGGTAGCGCATCAAAAAGGCCCGCGATGCGGGCCTGGGGGTGGAAGGGCTGATCAGGAAATGGAATTACTTGATCGTCGTCCAGTTGGGCATGGGCCGGTCGTCTGCGCGGTGCACGGTCTCGACGCCCTTGCGCATGGCCCAGGGACGGATCTGGTGGTGCAGCGGGATGTAGTAGTACTCGTCCTTGATGCGTTGCAGCGCGTCGTGGATGAGCTGGTCGCGCTTGGCAGAATCCATCTCGACCTTGATCTGGGCGATCATGCCGTCGAGCGCCGCGTCGCTGAAGCGCCCGCCGTTGTAGGTGCCAAGGCCTGCCTTCTCGTCCTTGGTGGCGGCCAGTGAATCGAGCGAGTACAGCGCGTCGAAGGTGGCGACGCCCCAGCCCAGCATGTAGGCGTTGGTCTCGCTGTTGAGCATGCGCGAGATGTACTGCGCCATCGGCGCGGCGGCCAGCGACGCCTTGACGCCGATGCGCGTCCACATGGCGGTGACGGCCTGGCAGATCGCCTCGTCGTTGACGTAGCGGTCGTTGGGGCATTCGAGCTTGATGGCAAAGCCGTTGGGGTAGCCGGCGTCGGCCAGCAGCTTCTTGGCGGCTTCGACGTCGTACTTGGACGCGCGCTCGTCCAGCTGCTTGGTCCAGCCATGCACCATGGGCGCGATCATCGTGCCGGCGTTGACCGACAGGCCGCGCATGGTGCTGCGGTGGATGGCGCCGATGTCGATGGCCTGGTACAGCGCCTGGCGCACGCGCTTGTCCTTGAGCGGGTTCTTGCCCGGCGTGCCGGCGCCGGGCAGCTCGTCGCGGTATTGGTCCAGGCCCAGGAACATGGTGCGGTTCTCGGCGCCTTCGATCAGCTTGAGCGCGCTGTCGGCCTTCATGCGGCCCAGGTCTTGCGGCGGCGGGTCGGGCACGAAGTCGACCTGGCCCGAGATCAGCGCCGCGGTGCGCGTGGCGGCCGACTTGATCGGCGTGAAGACCACTTCGTCGACGTTGCCCTTGGGCTTGTCCCACCAGTCGGCGTTTTTCTTGAGCACGACCTTCACGTCGGGTTGCCAGCTCTCCAGGACGAAGGGGCCGGTGCCGTTGGCGTTGCGCGAGGCGTAGTTCTCCTCCTTGCCCGCGTAGTCCTGCGACTTGGTCGCATTGTGCTTTTCGGCCCAGGCCTTGTTCATGATGCGCGCCTCGGTGATCTCGCGCAGCAGGATGGGGTTGGGGCCCTTGAGGATGAGGTCGACCGTGTGGTCGTCCACCTTCTTGACTTCCTTGACGCTTTGCGCGGCCACCATCATGTTGGACGGCGGTGTCATCACGCGGGTGAAGGAGAACACCACGTCGTCGGCAGTGAACGGCGAGCCGTCGTGGAATTTGACGCCTTCGCGCAGCGTGAAGCGCACCTGCGTGGGGCTGATCTGCTCCCATTTGGTGGCCAGCGCGGGCTCGATCTGGAACTTGTCGTTGTAGCGCACCAGGCTCTCGTAGACCTGCTGCAAAAAGGCGTGCGTGGTCTGGTGGTTCTGCGCGTGCGGGTCGGTGGTCAGGATGTCGTTGGCGCCTGCCCAGCGCAGCGTGGCGGCCTGGGCGGCAGTGGTGGCGCCCAGGGCGAGCAGGGCGGCCGCGGCCAGCGTGGCCAGGCGCAGGCGTGTGCGTGTGTGCATTCGGAAAATCTCCTTGTTGGTTATCGATGCAAGCCTGCCATCCTACCCAAAACGACCACGGCCGCATATGCGGCCGTGGTGGGGTTTGCGTGCGCTGGCGCGGTCAGCGGAACTTGGGCAGGTTGAACTGCGGCGGCACGCCCATGCGCGTATTGATGAGCCACTGCTGCGCAATCGACAGCAGGTTGTTGGTCAGCCAGTACAGCACCAGGCCGGCCGGGAACATGAAGAACATCACGCTGAACATCAGCGGCATGATCCACATCATCTTGGCCTGCATCGGGTCGGGCGGCGCGGGGTTGAGCGCGGTCTGCAAGAGCGTGGACAGCGTCATCAGCAGCGGCAGGATGAAGTACGGATCCTTGGTCGACAGGTCATGGATCCAGCCGATCCACGGCGCCTGGCGCATCTCCACGGTGGACAGCAGCACCCAGTACAGCGCGATGAACACCGGGATCTGGATCATGATGGGCAGGCAGCCGCCCAGCGGATTGACCTTCTCCTCGCGGTAGATGCGCATCATCTCCTGCTGCATCTGCTGGGGCTTGTCCTTCAGGCGCGTGCGCATGTCCTGGATGCGCGGATTCAGCGCCTTCATCTTGGCCATGCTCGAATACGCCTTGGCGTTGAGCCAGTAGAAGGCGATCTTGAGCAGCAGCACCAGGCCGACGATGGACCAGCCCCAGTTGCCCAGCAGGCTGTGGATCTTGTCGAGCAGCCAGTACAGCGGCTTGGCCAGAATGGTCAGCCAGCCGTAGTCCTTGACCAGCTCCAGGCCGGGGGCCAGCGCCTCCAGCGTCTTCTCCAGCTGCGGGCCGGTGAACAGGCGCGCCTCCACCGCCTTGGTCTGGCCGGGGGCGATCTCGCCCAGAGGGGCGATGGCCTGCACGCGGTAGCAGCAGTCGGGGGCGCTGGCGCCAATGTCGGCCGCGTCCACGCGCAGCGCGCGGCGCATGCCCTCGGGCAGCAGCCAGGCACTGGTGAAGTAGTGTTGCACCATGGCGATGTAGCCGGTGGTGCTCTCCGCCGGAATGTCGACCTTGCCGGCCTTGATGTCCTTGAAGGTGAGCTTCTGGTACTTCTTCTCGTCGGTGTAGACCGCCGGGCCGGTGAAGGTGGAATAGAACGGCGTGGTGCCAGCCGGCTCGTTGCCGTCGCGCACCAACTGCAGGTACAGCTGTGGGCTGACCGGCGCGCTGCCGGTGTTGACCACCTCGTGGCGCACGCCGATGTCGTAGGCGCCGCGCTTGAGCGTGAAGGTCTTGACCAGCTTGATGCCGCCCAGGTCGGGCGACTCCAGGCGCAGCTGCACCTCGTTGTCGCCGTCGGCAAGCGCACGCGCGCCGGGCACCACATGCATGACAGTCTTGTGCGTCGGGAAGTTGCCGCCGATCAGGCCAGTCTGTGCCAGGTAGACGTGGCTGGCGCTGTCGTCCATCAGCACCAGCGGCTCGGTGTCGCCCTGGTGCTCGGTGTAGCGCAGCAGTTCGCTCTTGATCAGCGATCCGCCTTCGCTGTCGAACGTCAGCCGCAGCACGTCGTTGCTGACCGTGACGCGTTCGCGCGGCGCGGTGGGTGCGTCCGGTGCCGTGGGTGTGTCGACTTGCGTCAGCGCGGCGGCTGCGTCCTGCGGTGCGTCGGGTACGGCCGCGGGCAGTTCCTGCGATGCGGCAGGCGCACCGCTTCCGGCCGTCTGCGTTTGCGGTGCCGGGAAGAAGGTGGCCTTGTGCCCGTTATGAACCTGCCATTTGTCCCACAGCATGACCAGCGAGAAGGCAAAGATCACCCACAAAATGGTGCGGCGAATGTCGTTCATGGATTCTTCTTCGGTGAGGAATGGGGGGCTTGCGGTGCCATCCAGCGGGTGAAAAGCCGGGGGCGCTCCTGCGGCACGGGGTCGCAGCCGCCGTCGCACCAGGGCTGGCAGCGTGCCAGGCGTTTGAGCGTCAGATAGCTGCCCGCGGCAGCTCCATGTCGCTCCAGCGCCTGCAGCGCGTAGGCGGAACAGGTGGGCTCAAAGCGGCAGCTCGACCCCAGCCAGGGACTGAGCAGCAGCCGGTAGGCGCGCACCAGCGCCATCAGCGGCCGGCGCATCATGGCGCGGTGCCGCCGCGGCGTGCCGCCGCGGCAAACAGCTGCTGCAACTCGCCGCGCACCGCCAGGCGCAGCGGCTCGGACCAGGCGCTGGGGTAGCGCTTGCGGTCAAAGCCCGCGCGCAGGCGCACCACATGCGCGGCGCCGGGCAGCGGCAGGCCTGCGGTCAGTGCGTAAATCTGGCGCTTGATGGCGTTGCGCGTGACGGCGCGGCGCGCCCAGCGCTTGGGCACCATGGCGCCCATCCATGGCGCCGCAAGCTGAGCTGCCCCTGCAACGCCGAACAGGGCCTGCGGCTCCTGGCGTTGTGCCGGGGAGTCGGGCCCTGTATCGGGGTGGCAGGTGGCTGCGGGCATGGCGTCCAGCGCAAGGCGGTGCAAGGCGAAATGCGCCGTTCGTGCAACCGTGCCGGCGGCCAGGACTGCCTGGAACTGGGGGCGCGTCTTCAGCCGATGCATTGCAGCAGCGGCCTGCGGCGGCGCACTCAGACGGCCAGGCGCTTGCGGCCCTTGGCGCGGCGCGCGTTGATGACGGCGCGGCCACCGCGCGTCTTCATGCGCACGAGAAAGCCGTGGGTGCGGGCGCGGCGGGTCTTGGAAGGCTGGTAAGTACGTTTCATGGTCGTTCCTTGAGGGTCAATGTCCGAAGATGACTGCGATCGGCCATCTTCAGTGGCGCGGCGCGCCGCCCATCTGCATCCACCCTGGACGGCCTGCTGCCATGCCGGGTGGGCAGGGCAGGAGGTGCGCCGCCCATCTGTGTTCGCCCATCGGCGTCATGCGCCTTCTAGGGAAACCTGCAATTATTGCAATTTTTATGAGGTGTTGCAATGGCCTGGCGCGGACGAGCCGCTTGCGGTCGCTGGCCGAGATTGTGGATAAGGTCTGGAAAAGCTACAATCGCAGCCTCCTGAACGTTCCTCCTGTCCACAAATACAACGATTCCCAATGCACGAGGAACCGATCACTTTTCTCTCCTCCCAAGACGACGCCGACCCGGGCCAGAGCCTGTGGCAGGCGTGCACCGAGCAACTGGCGCGCGAGATGCCCGAGCAGTTGCTCAACACCTGGATCAAGCCTTTGAGCGCGCAGGCCGCGCCCGACCTGTCGCGCCTGACACTGACGGTGCCCAACCGCTTCAAGCTCAACTGGGTGCGCTCGCAGTACGCCGGGCGCATTGCGCAGCTGCTCGAACAGCTGTGCGGCCAGCCGGTGGTTCTGGAGTTAGCGGTCACTCAGCGTGAAAATCCCGCCAGGACTCATATTCGTTCAGAATCTGTCGCCTCCGCCGCGCCTGTGAACGTGGGCCGCATGGCCGATCCGGCAGCGCCCGCCGAGCCCCAGGCCCAACCCCAGGAGCAGCGCTCGCGGCTCAATCCGGCTCTGACCTTCGAGACCCTGGTCGAGGGCACGGCCAACCGCATGGCGCGCTCGGCCGCGATGCACGTGGCCGGCTCCCCCGGGCAGATGTACAACCCGCTGTTCATCTACGGCGGCGTCGGCCTGGGCAAGACCCACCTGGTGCATGCAGTGGGCAACCAGCTGCTGGCCGACCGGCCCGACGCCAAGGTTCTCTACATCCATGCGGAGCAGTTCGTCTCGGATGTGGTCAAGTCGTACCAAAGGCGCACCTTCGACGAGTTCAAGGCGCGCTACCACTCGCTTGATCTGCTGTTGATCGACGACGTGCAGTTCTTTGCCAACAAGGATCGCACGCAGGAGGAGTTCTTCAACGCCTTCGAGGCGTTGCTGGCCAAGAAGAGCCATTTGGTGATGACCAGCGACACCTATCCCAAGGGTCTGGCAAACATCCATGAGCGCCTGGTCTCGCGCTTCGACTCGGGCCTGACGGTGGCGATCGAGCCGCCAGAGCTTGAGATGCGCGTTGCCATTTTGATCAACAAGGCACGCGCCGAAGGCGCCGAGATGCCCGAGGAGGTGGCCTTCTTCGTCGCCAAGAACGTGCGCTCCAACGTGCGCGAGCTCGAAGGCGCGCTACGCAAAATCCTGGCCTATAGCCGCTTCAACCTCAAGCCCGTGTCCATCCAGCTGGCGCGCGAGGCGTTGCGCGACCTGCTGTCCATCCAGAACCGCCAGATCAGCGTCGAGAACATCCAGAAAACGGTGGCCGATTACTACAAGATCAAGGTGGCCGACATGTATAGCAAAAAGCGTCCGGCCAGCATTGCCCGCCCGCGCCAGATCGCCATGTACCTGGCCAAGGAGCTGACGCAAAAAAGCCTGCCCGAGATTGGCGAGCTGTTTGGCGGACGCGACCATACGACGGTGTTGCACGCGGTGCGCAAGATCGGCGGCGAACGCCAGCAGCTCACCGAGCTGAACCAGCAGCTGCACGTGCTGGAGCAGACGCTCAAGGGCTGATGCCCGACGGGCAGCGACAGATGCCAGGCATGGTGGTGCAGCATTCGCAGGCACAATGTCAGGTTGGGCGGGAGAGCGCCCGCCCCCCTATCGTCACATCATTCAAGGTTCATACCCCATGATCGTCCTGAAGGCTCCTCAAGAGAAAGTCATTGCCGTGCTGCAAGCGGTGTCGGGCATCGTCGAGCGCCGCCACACCGTGCCCATTCTTGCCAACGTACTGATTCGCAAGACCGGCAACGCACTGCAGTTCACGACGAGCGACCAGGAGATCCAGATTCGCACCGTGGCCGAGCTGGGCGGCGACGTGGGCGACTTCACGACCACCGTCGGCGCGCGCAAGCTCATCGACATCCTGAAGACCATGCCCGGCGACCAGACGGTGAGCCTGGAGAGCAGCCAGTCCAAGCTGATCTTGAAGGGCGGCAAGAGCCGGTTCACGCTGCAAACGCTGCCGGCAGAGGACTTCCCGCTGGTGCAGGAGTCGGCGCAGTTCGGCCCCGCGTTCAGCGTGCCGCAGAAGACGCTCAAGACGCTGCTGGCGCAGGTCTCGTTCGCCATGGCGGTGCAGGACATCCGCTACTACCTCAACGGCATCCTGTTCGTTGCCGAGGGCAAGACGCTGTCGCTGGTGGCCACCGACGGCCACCGCCTGGCGTTTGCCAGCAGCGAGCTGGACGTCGAAGTGCCCAAGCAGGAGGTAATCCTGCCGCGCAAGACCGTGCTTGAGCTGCAACGCCTGCTGTCGGATGCCGAGGGCGCCATCGAGATGCAGTTCGCCAGCAACCAGGCCAAGTTCCGTTTTGGCGGCATGGAGTTCGTCACCAAGCTGATCGAGGGCAAGTTCCCCGACTACAACCGCGTAATCCCCACCACGCACCGCAACAGCGTCACGCTGGGGCGCGCGCCGTTGCTGGCCAGCCTGCAGCGCACCGCCATCATGACCAGCGACAAATTCAAGGGCGTGCGCCTGAACATCGAGCCCGGCTCGCTGCGCGTGGCGGCCAACAACGCCGAGCAGGAAGAGGCCGTCGACGAGCTCGACATCGACTACGGCGGCGACGAGATCGAGATCGGCTTCAACGTCACCTACCTGATCGACGCGCTTGGCAGCATGCACCAGGACATGGTGCGCATCGACATGGCCGACGGCAACAGCTCGGCCCTGTTCATGATCCCCGAGGACGCCAACTTCAAATACGTCGTGATGCCAATGCGCATCTGACCCTGACCCAGACCCTGGGCGCGCGGCCACAAGCCGGCGCCCGGGGCTTTTTACCGATTGAACGGCTGCGGCGCACCGACCCGGAACCCGCCGCAGCGCCCAAGGCTTTTGCATGACCGTCGACCACCAGCCCGATTCCCCCGCACCCGCACCCCAGCCCGACGCTGGCGGCTACGGCGCCGGCGCCATCCAGATCCTTGAAGGCCTGGAGGCAGTGCGCAAGCGCCCGGGCATGTACATCGGCGACACGTCCGACGGCACCGGCCTGCACCACCTGGTCTTCGAGGTGGTCGACAACTCCATCGACGAGGCGCTGGCCGGCTACTGCGACGACATCGTCGTCACCATCCACGGCGACAACGCGCTGTCCGTCAAGGACAACGGCCGCGGCATTCCCGTCGGCGTCAAGCTGGACGACAAGCACGAGCCCAAGCGCTCGGCCGCCGAGATCGCGCTCACCGAGCTGCACGCCGGCGGCAAGTTCAACCAGAACAGCTACAAGGTCTCGGGCGGCCTGCACGGCGTGGGCGTGTCCTGCGTCAACGCGCTGTCCAAAACGCTGCGCCTGACGGTGCGCCGCGGAGGCAAGGTGTACCAGCTCGACTTCTCGCGCGGCGTGGTGCAAGACCGGCTGATCGAATTGGTGGACGGCGAGGAGACCTCGCCGATGAAGGTCGTCGGCGACACCCAGGAGCGCGGCACCGAGGTGCGCTTTCTGCCCGACACCGAGATCTTCAAGGAAAACCACGTCTTCCAGTACGAGGTGCTGGCCAAGCGCTTGCGCGAGCTCTCGTTTTTGAACAACGGCGTGCGCATTCGACTGGTCGACGAGCGCACCGGCCGCGAGGACGACTTCTCGGGCGCTGGCGGCGTGCTCGGCTTCGTCAAGTTCGTCAACGCCAACAAGCGCGTGCTGCACCCCACGGCCTTCTACGCCAGCGGCTCGCGCCCGGCAGAAACCTATGGCGGGATTCCCGGCACCGAGATCGGCGTCGAAGTGGCCATGCAGTGGAACGACGGCTACAACGAGCAGGTGCTCTGCTTCACCAACAACATCCCGCAGCGCGATGGCGGCACCCACCTGACCGGCCTGCGCGCGGCGATGACGCGCGTCATCGGCAAATACATTGCCGACAACGAGCTGGCCAAAAAGGCCAAGGTGGACGTGACCGGCGACGACATGCGCGAAGGCCTGTGCTGCGTGCTCTCGGTCAAGGTGCCCGAGCCCAAGTTCAGCAGCCAGACCAAGGACAAGCTGGTCTCCAGCGAAGTGCGCGCGCCGGTCGAAGACATCGTCGGCAAGCTGCTGGCCGACTACCTGGAAGAGAAACCCAACGACGCCAAGATTCTGTGCGGCAAGATCGTCGAAGCCGCCCGCGCCCGAGAAGCCGCGCGCAAGGCCCGTGAGATGACGCGCAGGAAGGGCGTGCTCGACGGCATGGGCCTGCCCGGCAAACTGGCCGACTGCCAGGAAAAAGACCCGGCGCTGTGCGAGATCTACATCGTCGAGGGCGACTCCGCCGGCGGCTCCGCCAAGCAGGGGCGCGACCGCAAGTTCCAGGCCATCCTGCCGCTGCGCGGCAAGATCCTGAACGTCGAAAAAGCGCGCTATGAAAAACTGCTGTCCAGCCAGGAAATCATCACGCTGATCACGGCGCTTGGCACCGGCATCGGCAAGACCAGCATCGACGAAGGCAGCGGCAACGGCAAAAGTGGCGCCGACGACTTCGACGCCGCCAAGCTGCGCTACCACCGCATCATCATCATGACCGACGCCGACGTCGACGGCGCCCACATCCGCACGCTGCTGCTCACGTTCTTCTACCGCCAGATGCCCGAACTGGTCGAGCGCGGCCACATCTACATTGCCCAGCCGCCGCTGTACAAGGTCAAAAACGGCAAGGAAGAGCTGTACCTGAAGGACGGCCCGGCGCTGGATCAATACCTGCTGCGCATCGCGCTCAACCATGCCAGCGTCATCACCGGCGGCGACAACCCGCAAACGCTCACCGGCGACACGCTGGCCGAGCTTGCGCGCAAGCACCAGGCGGCCGAGGCCATCATCGAGCGCCTGTCCGCCTATCTCGACCAGGAGGCGCTGCGCGCCATCGCCGACGGCGTGCCGGTGCAGTTGGACAGCATCGAGCAGGCCCGGCACAGCGCCGACCAGATGCAGGCGCGCCTGCGCGCCATACACACCAAGGGCGTGGCCGCCGAGGTGAGCGCCGAGATCGACCCGCGCAGTGAAAAACCCATTCTGCGCATCAGCCGCCACCATCACGGCAACATCAAGAGCAGCCTGCTGACGCAGGACTTCGTCGCCAGCGAAGACTACGCCGCGCTGGCCGAGGCGGCGCAAACCTTCCACGGCCTGCTGGGCGAAGGCGCCAAGGCCGTGCGCGGCGAGGGCGACAAGGCCAAGGAAGAAAAAGTGGCCGACTTCCGCTCCGCCATGCAATGGCTGATCCGCGAGGCCGAGCGCACCACCAGCCGCCAGCGCTACAAGGGCCTGGGCGAAATGAACCCTGAGCAGCTGTGGGAAACCACCATGGATCCGGCCGTGCGCCGCCTGCTGCGCGTGCAGATCGACGACGCCATCGAAGCCGACCGCGTGTTCACCATGCTGATGGGCGACGAAGTGGAGCCGCGCCGGGACTTCATCGAAACCAACGCGCTGCGGGCGGGCAATATCGACGTGTGATGGCAGTCGTCGATGGATCCATGAAGTGAGAAAGAATATAAAAAGACCGTGAGCCGGCCGGCAGCCACAATGTCCATGCTGTCTTTGCGCGGGCCGCGGCGGTGCATCTGCTACAACAGGGCGATCGACGTTTCTCATACACGACAAGGACAGACCATGACTGCACCCGCCGCCGACGTCGGCACGCTCAAGCGCACCACTGACGGCTTTGAAGGCGTTCTCACGCGCCAGTTCGACCATGACGGCGCCGCCGTCTGGCGCATGCTCACCGACCCGCCATCGATGGCGCAGTGGCTGGCGTCCGGCAGCATCGAGCTGCGCGAGGGTGGCGCGGTGCGCATCGATTTCGCCGACAGCGGCATCCTGATCGACAGCCGCGTCACCGCATTCGAAGACCAGCGCGTGCTGGCCTACTCCTGGAGCAGCGGCAGCGAGCCCGAGCGCCCGCTGCGCTTCGAGCTCGTCCCCCAGGACGGCGGTACGCAGCTGACGCTGACGGTGCGCGTGCCCGCCAGCGAAGACGCGGCCAAGGCCTGCGCCGGCTTCGAGGGCCACCTGGACATGCTGGCTGCCGCGCTGGAGGGCGTGCCGATCAAGTTCCCGTTCGAGCGCTTTCTACAGGCACGCGCCGCCTACAAGGAACAGCTGGGCGCCTGAAACACTCCCAGCCGCGCACGCCATGGCCAGCACCACCTACCACCCCGGCGCGCCGCCCCTGCAGGTGGCGCAGTGGTTCAACACGCGCGAGCCGTTGACGCTGGAGGATCTGCGCGGGCGCGTGGTACTGCTGCACGCCTTCCAGATGCTGTGCCCGGGCTGCGTCGAGCACGGCATCCCGCAGGCGCGGCGCGTGCATGAGGCCTTTCCCAGCGCCGACGTCGTGGTCATCGGCCTGCACAGCGTGTTCGAGCACCACGCGGTGCAGGGCACACCCGAGGCGCTGCAAGCCTTCATCCACGAATACCGGCTGCGCTTTCCGATCGCGCTGGATCGCCACGAGGGCGACGGCTCCATCCCTCTGACGATGCGCAGTCTGTCGCTCAGCGGCACGCCCAGTCTGGTGCTGCTGGATCGCCAGGGGCGCATCCGCCTGCACCATTTCGGCCACCTGGACGACCTGCGCGTGGGTGCAGTGCTGGGCCAGCTCTTGACCGAACCGACGCCTGAACCGCTGCCCGATGCTGCGGCTGGCACCAGTGCGGCGCCCAGCGGGCCAGCTGGCTGCGACGCCAACGGCTGCCCACTGCCAGACGACACCCCGGACGCAATGCACTGATCGTTTCTTTCCACCGTCATTCCGGTGGAATGACGGCGTGCAGGGGAATAGCCAGGCCGCCCTACCGCCAGCGCAACGCTGCAAACGCATACATCAGCGCCCCGGCCACCAGCGCCGCTGCGGCCAGCGACAACCCCCAGGCAAAGCCCTCGGCCTGCGTGCCGCGCCCCAGCAGCCAGGCGACCATCGGTGGGCCGATGATCTGGCCCAGACCGTAGACCGCGGTGATCAGGCTGGTGTTGCTGTCGGCCGAGCTCGGCCAGATGCGGCGCGCCTCCTGCAGCCCGTAGAAGGTGATTGCGGTGAACGGCAGGCCCAGCAGCAGGCTGCTTGCCGCAAAGCCCGCGGGCGTGGGCCACCACAGGCCCACGCCAATGCCCAGCGCCTGCATCAGATAGGCCAGCATCAGCAGCCAGCGCCTGTCCCAGGCCATCGGTGCACGCGTGCTCAGCGCCGCACCCACGGCCACGCCGGCGCCAAAGATCGGCCAGAACAGGTCGGGCCAGGGCGACCCGGCGGGCAGAGCGGTGCGCGCGATCACCGGCAAGAACGTGGCCGTGACGATGTAGCCCAGCCCGGCCAGCCCGTAGGCCAGCGCATGCAGCGCGCGCGCTGGCACGCTGGCATCCTCGCTCGCCCCCTGGGCATGGCGCGCCGGCGCGGTGGGCAGCGTCTTGGCGGCTCGTCCCTGAACCACGGGCCAGACCAACAGGCACAGCAGCACCGACAGCACGCCGAACACCGCCCAGGCCGTTGCCGCGCGCCAGTCAAGCGCCACCATGGCGCTGGCCGCCAGGCCGGTCAGCACGATGCCCACGCCCGGCCCGCTGAAAATCAACCCGCCCAGCGCCGGCTGGCCCAGCACCGTGAGCCTCACCATGCACCAGGACGCCACGTTCAGCAGCACCACGGCGCTGGCCACGCCCGCGGCAAAGCGCAGCGTGGGCCAGGTGGCCTGCAGCGGCGCGGCCATGGCCACTGTCAGCACCACCGTGGCCACCAGGCCAACGCGCGCCAGCCGCGCCGGGTGCCAGCACCGGTACAGCGCCGGCGCCACCCAGGGAAACGCCATGCAGGCCAGCGCCCCCACCAGATAGCCGATGTAGTTGGCCGTGGCCAGCCAGCTGCCGCTGGTGAGCGTGACCACGCCGTCGTCCATCATCATCGGCAGCAACGGCGTGAAGGCGAAACGCCCCACGCCCATGGCGACGGCCAGTGCCAGCATGCCGGCCAGCGCCACGGCATACGGGCGGTCTCCCCAGGACTGGGTGTGCGATGTCATAATCAGTATTGAAGATTGTTATTTACAAAATCATCGCATAAACAGATGATTACCGACCTGGTTGCACTCGATATTTTTCGCACCGTCGCGCAAGAGGGCAGCGTCACACGCGCGGCCGAGCGGCTGGGCCGCGCGCAGTCGGGCGTGACCACGCGCATTCAGCAGCTCGAAGAACAGCTGGGCTGCACGCTGTTCGTGCGCGAAGGCCGGCGCCTGGCACTCAGCCCCGCCGGCAGCACGCTGCTCACCTATGCCGAGCAGCTGCTCGCGCTGGCCGAGCAGGCCCGCCAGGCGCTGCATCCAAGCCAGCCCCAGGGGCGGCTGCGCCTGGGCGCGATGGAGAGCACCGCCGCCGCGCGCCTGCCCCAGCCGCTGGCGCAGCTGCATGCGCGCTGGCCGCAGCTGGTCATCGAGCTGCGCACCGCGCCGTCGGCCCCACTGGTCGAGCAGGTGCTGGCGCACCAACTGGACGCCGCGCTGGTCGCGTGGCCGCCGCCCGGCCTGGACGACGACGCCGGCCTGGTGCGCACACCCGTTTTCGACGAAGAGCTGCTGCTGGCGCTGCCCGCGACCCACGCGCCGCTGCGCCGCCCGGGCGACCTGCAGCTGGACACGCTGGCCGCCTTCAGCCACGGCTGCACCTACCGCCGCCTGGGCGAGGACTGGATGCGCCAGGCGCGCGGCGCGCCGCCCCAGGTGCTGGAGCTGGCCTCCTACCCCGCCATCCTGGCCTGCGTGGCCGCCGGGCGCTGTGCCGGCGTGGTTCCGCGCGCCATGGTCGAGCAGTTGCGCGAGCCGCCCGCGCTGCAGTGGGTGGCGCTGGGGCGCTGCACCACCGAACTGGTGGCCCGCGCGGGCCACGACACCCCGGCGCTTCAGGCGCTGCGCGCCGCGCTGCTGGCGCTGGCGGGCAGCGTAGGCGCGCCGGCTTCTTTGACCGACGACGACAGGACTTGACCACCATGACGACCACCAACCTGCTGCAACGCCTGGGCATCGCGCTGCCCATCTTCCAGGCACCGATGACCGGCTCGGACACGCCGGCGCTGGCCGCTGCCGTCTCGGCCGCCGGGGGCCTGGGGCAGCTGGGCTGCGGCATGCGCAGCCCGCAGGCCATGCGTGATGCCGCCGCCGCGCTGCGTGCCGCCACCGACAAGCCGTTCGGCATGAATCTCTTCGTGCTCTCCACGCCCGCGCCAGACGACGCCACCGTGCAAGCGGCGCTGGCGCGGCTGGCGCCGCTGTACCAGTATTTCAATCTGCCGCTACAGCCACCCGCGCGCTGGTGCGAGGACTTCGACGCGCAGTTCCAGGCGCTGCTTGAGCTGCGCCCGGCGCTGGCCAGCTTCACCTTCGGCATCTTGAGCCGCGGCCAGGTCGCGCAGTTGCACGCCGCCGGCTGCCTGGTCATGGGCACTGCGACGACGGTGGCCGAGGCGCTGGCCTGGCAGGGCGTGGGCGCCGACGTCGTCTGCGCCAGCGGCGTCGAGGGCGGCGGCCACCGCGGCACCTTTCTGAGCGACTGGGAGGCCAGCCACATCGGCACGCTGGCGCTGGTGAGCGCCTGCGCCGACGCGCTCACCATCCCCGTCGTCGCGGCCGGCGCCATCATGGACGGGCGCGGCATTGCCGCGGTGCGGACGCTGGGCGCACAGGCCGCGCAGCTGGGCACGGCCTTTCTGGTCTGCCCGGAGTCGGCCATCGGCCCCGCCTACCGCGCCGCGCTGGCACGCGCCGGCGGCAGCGACACGCGGCTCACGCGCAGCTTCTCCGGGCGGTGGGCGCGCGGCATCGACAACGCCATGATGCGCACGCTGGCGCCGTTGCAGGACGCGATTCCCGCCTACCCCATCCAGAACGCGCTGATGGGCCCGGTGCGCCGCGCCGCCGCCCAGGCGGGCGACGCCGAGCACATCGCGCTGTGGGCCGGCCAGGGCGTGGGCGCGGCGCGCGCGCTTCCTGCCGCGCAGCTGGTGCAGGTGCTGGCACAGGAATGGCGCGCCGCACGCGCGGCCTGAAGACCGGGGCGCCAGGCCACGCGAGGGCGGCGCTGGCAGGCGGCGCCATCCGTTCGGGCTATTGGCAGCCACTTTTTGAAGCAACGTGTCACAATTTGCGACGTTCTTGTAACTTTTGTGGCGTCGCCGTGACTTCCTGCCCGCTCGCCATCGTCCTGCCCCCACCGTTGCCGGCCGCCATGCCCTGCGGCCGCGCTGCGAGCTGACACCGCCGCACCACGCCATGTTCGATCACTTATTCGTCTCCCACCTGGCCGCCGACCCCCTGCTGTGGCGGGAACACAACCCCTGGCTGGTGGCGCTGTCGCTGCTGGTGTCGGTGGGTGCGGCGGCGGTGGCGCTGCACATGGCGCAGTTGGCCGCCAGCGCCACGGCGGCGCGCACGCGCCAGATGGCACTGGGCTCTGGCGCGCTGGCGTTGGGCAGCGGCATCTGGACCATGCACTACATCGGCATGCTGGCCTTCTCGGTCTGCGGCCAGTCGGGCTTCAACCCGTGGATGACGCTGGCCTCGGTCATACCTGCCCTTGGCGCGTCGTGGGTGGCGCTGCAGTTGCTGGCGCGCCCGCAGGTGGGCGCTGCTCGGCTGCTCGGCTCGGGCCTGCTCGTGGGCGGGGGCATTGGCGCGATGCATTACCTGGGCATGGCCGCGTCCGACCTGGCGCCGCAGATGCGCTATGACCTGCGCGGCTTCGTGCTGTCCATCGTCGTGGCCGTGGCGCTGGCGGTACTGGCGCTGTGGATCCGCTACGGCCTGCGCAGCCTGCTGCGCCTGGGTGCAACCGCCAACACACTGCTGGCCGGCGCGGTGATGGGCCTGGCCATTGCCGGCATGCACTACACCGGCATGGCGGCGCTGCGCTTTGACACCGCGCTCGACGCGCTGCCGCGCACGGGCGGCACGGTGCCGGTGCAGACCACGGTGTCGCTGGCCATTGCCGTCGTCACCGTGGCGCTCACGCTGCTGCTTCTGGCCGTCAACGCCAGCCTGCGCGCGCGCCGCCTGCTCGACCAGGTGCAGCGCAGCGAGTCGCTGCAGCGCGCGATGCGCGACACCGCGGTCGACGCCATCATCACCATCGACGGCAAGGGCGTGGTGCAGTCGGCCAACCCGGCCACCGAGCGCCTTTTCGGCCGCCCGGCGGCGCGCATCGTCGGGCGCAGCATCACGCGCCTGATTCCCGGCCCTGGCCACTTGCAGCACGACGCCGAGCTGTACCACCTGCTGACCACCGGCCAATCGCCCGCGCTCGGCCAGGGGCGCCAGACCAGCGGCCTGCACAAGAGCGGCGCCGTCGTGCCGCTGCGCATGGCCATCAGCGGCGTGGACCGGCCGGGCGCGCCACTGTTCATGTGCTTCATCACCGACCTGTCGCACTACAAGGCGCTGGAGGCCGAGCGCGAGCGCGGCGAGCAGATGCTGCGCTCGCTGGTCTCCAACCTGCCGGGCATTGCGTTTCGCTGCGGCACCGAGCCGCCCTGGCCCATGGCCTTCATCAGCGATACCGCGCGCCAGATCACGGGCTGGAATGCCGCCGACTTCCTGGAAGGCCGGGTGAACTTCGGCGAGCTGATCCACACCGAGGACGCCTCGCAGATCGAGCCCGAGATCGACTACGCGCTCAAGCACGGCCTGCCCTACCACGTCGAGTACCGTATCACCACGCGCGACGGGCGCACGCGCTGGATGTCCGAATACGGGCGCGGCGCGCCGGCCGAGGACGGCCGCGTGCGCTGGCTCGACGGCGTGATCCTGGACATCACACAGTCGAAGGAGCGCAACGCCGAATTCGCCGGCACGCTGGCCGCGCTCGATCGCTCGCAGGCCATGGCCGAATTCAACCTGCAGGGCCACCTGGTGCATGCCAACGCCAACTTCCTGGCGATGATGGGCTACACGCTGGACGACGTGATCGGCCGCCATCACAGCTTTTTCTGTCAGCCGCAGACGGCCGCGAGCGCCGCATACCGGGCGTTCTGGAAGGCGCTCGCTGACGGCCAGGTGCAGTCGGACGAATACCTGCGCCTGGGCCGGGACGGGCGCGAGATCTGGCTGCTGGCCACCTACAACCCCATTTTTGGCGCCGACGGCAAGGTCATCAAGATCGTCGAGCTGGCCTCCGACCTGAGCCAGCGCCGCGCGATGGAGCAGCAGCTGCGCCACGCCAAGGACGACGCCGAGAAGGCGGCCGCCGCGCGCGCGAGCTTTCTGGCCAACATGAGCCACGAGATCCGCACGCCGATGAACGCCATCATCGGCTTCTCGGAGGCGCTGGCCGACTCGCCGCTGGAGGCCGCGCAGCGGCGCCAGATCACGCTGGTGCAGCGCGCCGGCCAGACGCTGCTGCGCCTGCTCAACGACATCCTGGACACGGCCAAGCTCGACCGCGGCGCCATGGAGCTGGAGGAGCGCGACTTCTCGCTGCGCGAGCTGTGCCAGCAGGTGCTCGACTCGATGCAGGTTGGCGCCACCCAGAAGAAACTTGCGCTGGTGCTGGACTATCCCGAAAGCGTGCCCAGCTTCATGCGCGGTGACGCGCTGCGCGTGCAGCAAATCCTGGTCAACCTGGTGAGCAACGCGATCAAGTTCACCGAGCGCGGCCAGGTGCAGCTGCGCGTGGCCTACGCCGACGGCCAGCTGCTGCTGCAGGTGCGCGACACCGGCATCGGCATGGACGCGGCGCAGCTGGCGCGCATCTTCGAGCCGTTCACCCAGGCCGATGCATCGACCACGCGCCGCTTCGGCGGCACCGGACTGGGCACGACCATCGCACGCCAGCTCGCCGAGCTGATGCGCGGGCGCATCGAAGCACAGAGCACCCCGGGCCAGGGCAGCACCTTCAGCGTGCACCTGCCGCTGCCCGTCGGCAGTGCGCCGGCGCCCGGCGTCCAGCCCGCGGCCGCGATGCTGGCGCCGCTGCGCATCCTGGCCGTCGACGACATGGAGCACAACCTGGAGCTGCTGCAGGTCACGCTCTCACGCGCCGGCCATCGCCTGGTGCTGGCGCGCGGCGGCGAGGCGGCGGTGCAGCAATCCCAGGCGCAGGCCTTCGACCTGGTGCTGATGGACTTGCAGATGCCCGACGTCGACGGCTGCGAGGCCACGCGCCGCATCCGCGCCGACGAGCAGGCCAGCGGCCGCGCCAGCGTGCCCATCATCGCGCTGTCGGCCAGTGTGCTGGCCGAGGATCAGCGCCGCGCGCTGGCCGCGGGTATGAACGGCTTTGCCAACAAGCCGCTGGACCTGGCGCAGCTCAACACCGAAATCGCCCGCGTGCTGGGCCTGCCGGGCGGTGCCACATCCGCGCCGGATCCAGCTGCCGCGCCACCGGCGGCGCCCCCGCCGCCCCAGGCGCGCAGCGCCCCGGCCATCGACTGGGCGCGCGGCACCGCGCTGTGGGGCAGCCAGGGCCGGCTGCACGACACCATTGCGCGCTGGACGGGCGAGAACGTCACGCTGATCTCGCGCCTGCGCACGCTGCACGCCCAGGGCCAGAGCGAGCCACTCGCCGCGCTGGCGCACAAGAGCGCCGGCGTAGCCGGCAACATGGCGCTGCCCACACTGCACGCGCTGCTGCAGCGCATCGACCTGGGCGCGCGCGAGGGTGATTCGCCAGCCGTGGCCACGGCGCTGCAGGCCCTGCCCGCCGCCTGGAGCGCAGTGGCGCTGGCGCTGCAGGTGCACGCGCGCAAAACAGCGGGCGCGCCCGTGGCCAGCGCAGTGCGCCGGCGCCTGGACGGCCCACGGCGCGCGCGCGCGCTGCAGGCCATGGCCCACGCGCGCCAGACCCTGGCACAGGGCGAGCTGCCCGACACCGCCATGGGCCAGCTCGACACGCTGCTGCCGCCCGAAACGCTGGCGCCGCTGCGCGCGACGCTGGAGGAATTCGCCTTTGACCGCGCCCTGCAGCAGCTCGACGCGCTGCAGGCGCAAATCGACCTGTCCGCCCCATGAGCACCGCCCTGCAAGACCTGCGCCCGCGCCTGCTGCTGGTCGATGATGAGCCGCTGAACCTGCAGGTGCTGCGCCAGGTGCTGCAGCAGCAGTGGCGCCTGCTGTTCGCCACCGACGGAGAGCGTGCGCTGCAGCTGGCGCGCCAGGAAAAGCCCGACCTGATCCTGCTGGACGTGATGATGCCCGGCATGGACGGCTACGCCGTCTGCACCGCGCTCAAGGCCGACGCGCAGACCGCCGCCATCCCGGTGATCTTCGTCACCGCGCTGTCGGACACCCAGGACGAGACGCGCGGCTTCGACGTGGGCGGAGTGGACTACATCACCAAGCCCATCAGCGCGCCGGTGGTGCGCGCGCGTGTGCGCACCCATTTGTCGCTGGTGCGCGTCGACGAGCTGGTCGAGACGCGCCTGCAGATCGTGCAGCGCCTGGGGCGCGCCGCCGAGTTCAAGGACGACGAGACCGGCATGCACGTCATTCGCATGAGCCATTTCGCGCGCCTGCTGGCGCTGGCGGCTGGCAGCGGCGACGACTGGGCCGACGACCTGTTTCACGCCGCGCCGATGCACGACGTGGGCAAGATCGGCATCCCCGACGCCATCCTGCAAAAGCCGGGCAAACTCACTCCCGACGAGTGGGCCACCATGCAGCGCCACCCGGTGATCGGCGCCCAGATCATCGGCGAGCATGCCGCCGGCATGCTGAAAATGGCGCACACCGTCGCGCTGGGCCACCACGAGAAATGGAACGGCCAGGGCTACCCTGCCGGCCTGGCCGGCACCGCCATCGCGCTGGAGGCGCGCATCGTCGCCCTGGCCGACGTGTTCGACGCGCTCACCAGCGTGCGCCCCTACAAGCGTGCCTGGGATCCGCAGGAGGCGATGAACTACATCGCCAGCGAGGCTGGCCAGCACTTCGACCCGGAGCTGGTGGCGCACTTCGTGCCGCTGCTGCCGCAGTTGCTGGAAATCCGCCAGCGCTGGGCGGATTGACGCCCGCTGCCCGCAGTGGGCAGCGATTCGCCGATCGGGCGCGGGAATCTCAAGTCAGCCGATCCAGAAATCCGGCCATCGCCACATTGACCGGCTCCGGATGCGTCAGGTTGGCCGCGTGCCCGGCGCCAGGCACGACCACCATCTCGGCCCGGGGCAGCGCGTCGGCCATGGCCTGGGCGCGGTCGAGCGTGATGGCGGCGTCCTGCGCGCCGTGGATGACCAGCGCCGGCGCGGCGATGCGCGCCACGTCCTGGCTGATATCGTCGCGCGCGCCCAGCGTGGTGAAGCAGGCCATCAGGTCGCCCGGCTGCATGCGCTTCCACTTGGCGTGCCAGGCCGGCGCACCCGGCCAGCCCTGGCCCAGGATGATGTGCTCTATGGTCTGCGCCATCGCGTCCGACAGCCCGTGCTGCAGCCATTGCTGCACCAGCGCCTCATGGCCCGCCATCTTGGCCGGGTCTTCCGTCATGGCCTGGGTGTCGATCAGCACCAGAGCGCGCACCGCGTCCGGGTGGCGCAGCGCGGCGCGCAGCGACAGATAGCCGCCTTGCGACATGCCGACGAACACCGCGCGCTCGACGCCCAGGTGGCGCAGCAGCGCCACCGCGTCGTCGGCCGAGTCGTAATAGGTAAATGGTGTGCACTGGCCGCTGGCAGTCCGGCCGTGGCCGCGCTCGTCCCAGCTGATGCAGCGCCAGCGCCCGGCAAGCGCCTGCACCTGCGGCGCAAACATGCTCCCGTCCATCAGCAGGCCGTGCGAGAACAGCAGCACCGGGCCGCTGCCGCCGGTGTCTTCGTAGTGGATGCGTTGGCCGTTGATGTCTGCAAAAGGCATGGTGTCTCCTGGAAGATGGAAGTCGATCCGTTCGCGCCATTGCGCACCGCATGCAGCCGCCTGTCCGCCCATCCATCAGCGCGGCAATCGCCCGAAAGTGTCAACGAGTTGATACACAAAACAGCGATATGCACGCTGCATCAACATGCTCCACGCCCGGCTGTCGGTACGCAACAACTTGCGTGACAGCCCTTTCGGACTAATCACATCACCGTCGCCCCAGGCGCCGCACGATGAACGACTGTCAAATCGTTTGACGCCGTCGAAAATCCCGGGAAAATCCTTAGGCCTTGCGCAAGCAGCAAAATTGCAACCAAATACTGCCATGCGCATCCAAGAGTTCACCTTTGCGCCCAGTCCGGAGCCGTCGTCATGAAGAAGAAATTTATCGCCACCTGCATCGCCTCGCTGGGTTGCGCCGTCGTTGCCGGCTCGGCCTGGGCGCAGGGCGCAGCCGGCACCGCGCCTGCGTCCATGCCCACAGGCGGTGCCAGCAACCTGGCCACGCTGGTCAACCACGCGCTCAACACCCACCCCGAGGTACAGGCGCGCTTTCATGACTTCGTCTCCTCGCTGGAAGACCAGAACATCGCGACCGGCGGCCTGCGCCCGCAGGCCAACGCCCAGGCCTGGTACGGCCACGAGTGGCGCAGCCAGACAAGCCCATCGCCCTCGTTCGACTGGCGCCGCCCGGGCTGGGAGCTGTCGCTCACGCAACTGCTGTACGACGGCAGCGCCACCTTCAACGAGATCGACCGCTTCGGCTTCGAGAAGCTCTCACGCTACTACGACCTGCGCGCCACCTCCAACGCGCTGGCCGACCAGGTGACCGAGGCCTATCTGGACGTGCAGCGCTACCGCCAGATGCGCCTGCTCGCCCAGGACAACTACCAGGTGCACCAAGATACTCTGGGCCATCTGCGCGAGCGCCAGCAGTCGGGTGTGGGCCGCGGCGTCGACCTGGAGCAGGCCAACGGCCGCCTGGCGCTGGCGCAGGTCAACCTGATGACCGAGAGCAACAACCTCAACGACGTCACCCAGCGCTTTCACCGCGTGGTCGGCCAGTACCCGGCGGCCACGCTCGACCCGGTGCCGCCGCTGCAAGACGGCCTGCTGCCCACGCCGGGCACGACGCATGATTTCGAGGCGCAGCTGCGCGGCAGCCCCACGCTGCTGTCCAAGCAGGCGCTGGTGCAGGCGGCCGAGGCGGCCCAGGAGCGCGCCACCGCGCTGCACAAGCCGACCGTGGAGCTGCGCCTGGCCACCGGGCGCGACCGCGAGAAGACCTTCTCGATGGGCCCGACCAGCAACTACCAGAGCACCAGCCTGCAGGTGCTGATGAACTACAACCTGTACCGCGGCGGTGCCGACGAGGCGCGCATCCGCCAGACGATTGCCCAGCACTACGCCGCGCAGGACGTGCGCGACTACACCTGCCGCAATGCGCAGCAGGATCTGTCGGTGGCGTGGAACAACATCGTTCGCTTGCGCGAGCAGCTGCCCTTCCTGCGCGAGCACGAACTGGCCACTTCCAAGGTGCGCACCGCGTTCATGCAGCAGTTCCAGATCGGCCAGCGCACGCTGCTGGACTTGCTGGACACCGAGAACGAGCTGTTCGAGGCGCGCCGCGCACTGGTCAACGCCGAATACGACCTGCGTAAATACGAGTTCCAGTGGCTCACCCAGGCCAACCTGGTGATGCCGGCGCTGGGCCTGGCCAAGTCGCCGCATGAGGACGCGCTGCCTGAAGAGCAGAACGCGCTGGCGCTGCCCGACGAGGTGCTGCAGGCGTGCAAGACGCCGCTGCCCGACACCAGCAACCTGGCGCCGGTGGCCGCCCGCTGAGCGCGCCAGCGCGATGGATGAGCCGCAGCCCGCACCGGCCGCCAGCGACGACGCCCAGGCGTCGCGCGCGCAGCTGACGCGGCTCGATGCCGACTTCATCCGTGTTCTCGAAGACCTGATCGACGCGCTGCTGGCCAACGGTACGCTGCGCCTGACCGACCTGCCCGCGCAGGCGCTGGACAAGCTGGCGCAGCGGCGCAAGACCCGCGAGCGCCTGCGCGACGCGCTCGACCTGATCGGCGACGACGAGCCCCTGCTCTGACCGGCGCTCCCGCTAGCGCACAATTCGTTTCATGTCTGCCACGCCCTTTGCCGCCTCCGTCGACACTTCCGCCGACGCCGACTGGCGCATCCCTTCTCACCTGACGCACGACGATCCGCTGCTGGGCTGCCTGGTCGAGCTCACGCGCCTGCATGGCACGCCGGCCACCGCCCAGGCGCTGAGCAACGGCCTGCCGCTGGTCAACCAGCGGCTGACGCCGGCGCTGTTGGCACGTGCCGCCGCCCGCGCGCACATGGGCACGCGCAACGTGCGCCGCCCGCTGGCCGGCGTACCCGCCGCGCTGCTGCCGGCCATTGCGCTGCTCAAGGGCCAGCGCGCCTGCCTGCTGCTGGAAGACCGCGGCGACGCGGGCTGGCTGGTGCACTACCCCGAGTCGGCCAGCCCCACGCTGGTGCCGCGCGAGACGCTGGAGCAGTCCTACGCCGGCACGCTGTGCTTCGTACGCCCCGAATTTCGCTTCGAGCGCCGCGCCGGGCACGACAGCCAGGCGCCGCGCCACGAGCATTGGTTCTGGGCGGCCATCCTGGCCAACCGGCGGCTGTACCGCGACGCCATGGTCGCCGCGGTGCTGATCAACCTGTTCGCGCTGGCCATTCCGCTGTTCAACATGAACGTGTACGACCGCGTCGTGCCCAACAACGCCATCGACACGCTGTGGGTGCTGGCCATCGGCATCGCGCTGGTGCTGGTGTTCAACCTGGTGCTGACCACGGCGCGCGCCTACGTGGTCGACGTGGCCAGCAAGCGCGTGGACGTGCAGCTGTCGGCGCGGATCATGGAGCGTGTGCTCGACCTGCGCATGGAGGCGCGCCCGGCCTCGGTCGGCTCGTTCGCGTCCAACCTGCGCTCGTTCGAGTCGGTGCGCGACTTCATCGCCTCGGCCAGCCTGACCACCATGGTCGACCTGCCCTTCGTGCTGATGTTTCTGCTGGTGCTGGCCTGGATCTCGCCGTGGATGCTGATTCCGCCGGTCATCGCCATCGCGCTGGCGCTGGCGCTGTCCTACTTCGCCCAGGCGCGCATGGAGGAGCTCACGCTCAAGACCTTCAAGGCCTCGTCGCAGCGCAATGCGCTGCTGGTCGAGTCGCTCACCAACCTGGAAGCGGTCAAGACGCTCAACGCCCAAAGCGACGTGCAGCGCAAGTGGGAGCGCTCGACCGAATACCTGGCGCGCATCGGCGCGCAGCTCAAGCTGATCTCGGCGTCCACCGTCGGCTCGGTCGTCGCGCTGCAGCAAATCGTGTCCATCTCGGTCATCATCATCGGCGTCTACCAGGTGCAGGAGGCGGCGATGTCCATGGGCGGCATCATCGCCGCGTCGATGATTGCCAGCCGCTGTCTGGCGCCGCTGTCGCAGGTGGCCGGGCTGATGATGCAGTTTCACCACGCGCGCGTGTCGCTGGAGTCGATAGACCATTACATGCGCATGCCCGTCGAGCACGAGCGCAGCCAGGAATACGTAGCGCGCCCGCGCCTGCAGGGGGCGCTGGAGTTTCGCGGCGTGCACTTCAGCTATCCCGAAAGCGGCCAGGAAAGCCTCGCTGGCCTGAACTTCCGCCTGGCACCGGGCGAGAAGGTCGGCATCATCGGGCGCATCGGCTCGGGCAAGACGACACTGCAAAAGCTGGCGCTGGGCCTGTACCAGCCCACGCAGGGCGCGGTGCTGGTTGACGGCATCGATCTGCGCCAGGTCGACCCCATCGACCTGCGCCGTGCAATGGGCCACGTGGCGCAGGACGCCATGCTGTTCTACGGCAGCCTCAAGCACAACCTGCTGGCCGGTGCGCCCCACGCCAGCGAGGCCGACATGCTGCACGCCGCACGCATTGCCGGCGTGGACGAATTCGCCGCCCGCCATCCCCAGGGCTACGACATGGCGATCGGCGAGCGCGGCGAGTCGCTGTCGGGCGGCCAGCGCCAATCGATCGCCGTGGCGCGCGCGCTGATCAACGACCCGCCCATCCTGCTGCTGGACGAACCCAGCAGCAACCTGGACAACCAAAGCGAGCTGCAGCTGCGCCAGCGCCTGCGCCAGGCCTGCACCGACAAGACGGTGCTGCTGGTCACGCACCGCACCGCGATGCTGGAGCTGGTCGACCGCCTGATCGTGCTCGACGGCGGGAAAATGGTCGCCGACGGGCCCAAGGAGCAGGTCATCGAAGCGCTGCGCCAGGGCCGCATCGGCCGCGCCGGAGGCCATTGATGGCACGCTGGAAACTGCCCGAATTCACCCCCGACCTGCACTGGGCGCGTGGCAACGAAGGCGCGCACGGCTCGCGCGTGCTGGTCTGGGCCAGCGTGCTGGCGGTGCTGGTGCTGCTGCTGTGGGCAAGCCTCGGGCAGATCGACGAGGTGGTGCGCGGCATGGGCAAGGTCGTGCCGTCGCAGCAGGTGCAGGTGGTGCAGAGCCTGGACGGCGGCGTGGTGCAGGACATTCTGGTGCGCCCGGGCGAGCAGGTGCAAAAAGGCCAGGTGCTGCTGCGCATCGACCCCACGCGCTACAGCGCGTCGCTGGGCGAGAACCGCGCCGAGCGCGGCGCGCTGCGCGCCAAGGCCGCGCGGCTGCAGGCGCTGGCCAGCGGCGACCCTTTTGCCGCGCCCGCCGACCTGGAGCGCGAGGCGCCCGAGCTCGTCGCGATGGAGCGGCGCATGTGGCAGGCGCGCAGCCAGGAGATGGCCACCACGATCAACATCGCCCGCGACCAGCTGCGCCAGCGCCAGCAGGAGCTGTCGGAGACGCGCGCCAACCGCGACCGCGCCAACGACAGCTGCCAGCTCACCTCGCAGGAGCTCACCGTGACCCGGCCTCTGCTCAAGAGCGGCGCGGTCTCCGAGGTCGACCTGCTGCGCCTGCAGCGCGACGTGTCGCGCTTTTGCGGTGAGGCCAAGGCCGCCGGCGCGCAGATCGGCCGCATCCAGGCGTCCATCCAGGAGGCCGAACGCAAGATCCGCGAGACCGAGCTGAACGCGCGCAACCAGGCGGGCGTGGAGCTGTCGGACACCCGCGCAAAACTCGCCACGCTGGAGCAGGGCCAGCTTGCGCTGGCCGACCGCGTCAAGCTGGCCGAGGTGCGCTCGCCGGTGCGCGGCACCATCAACACGCTGATGGCCAACACCGTCGGCGGCGTGGTGCAGCCGGGCAAGGAGATTCTGGACATCGTCCCCACCGACGACACGCTGCTGCTGGAGGTGCAGGTCAGCCCGCGCGACATCGGCTTTCTGCACTTCGGCCAGGAAGCACAGGTCAAGTTCACCGCCTACGACTTCGTCGTCTACGGCGGCCTCAAGGGCCATGTCGAGCAGATCGGCGCCAACACCGTCACCGACGAGCGCGGCAACGCCTTCTACATCGTCAAGGTGCGCACGCAGGAGGCGCACGTGGGCGACGACAGCCGCCCCATCATGCCCGGCATGCAGGCCGAGGTGCATGTCCTGACCGGCAAGCGCTCGCTGATGCACTACCTGCTCAAACCCATCCTGCGCGCCAAGTCCAACGCGCTGCGCGAGCGCTGAACCACAAATGGAGCCCCCCGCCGCCATGGATCGCCCCCTGCTGCTGCTGACCCGCGACGATGCCCTGTGGCAGCACTGGCGCCAGTTGGGCGCCGCAGGCTGGGCGCCGCACCGCGCCGCCCGCCTGGCCGACGCCCGGGCGTGGCGCGAGCAGGGCCGGGAATGGCTGATCGCCGATGCAGCATTGGTCGAGCCGTCGCCCCCCGCCGCCGGCGCAGCCGTCTTTGACGGACTGAAGGCGCTGGTGCTCAGCACCCAGCCCGGCGACGTCCAGGGCCGCGCCGCATTTGCCCAGGGCGCCAGCGGCTACGCCCACGCCTGGAGCGCGCCCGAGCAACTGGCCACCATCTTGCAGACCATCGCCAGCGGCAGCATCTGGACCGGGCGCGGCCTGCTGCAGCAGCTGCTGGCCGACGTCGGCGCGCGCCTGCCCCGGCCCGCTGCCGCGACTGCCGGGCAGCCGCCCGCCTGGGCCGCCACCCTGACCCCGCGCGAGCAGGCGGTCGCGCAGCTGGCAGCGCTCGGGCACAGCAACCAGGACATCGCCCAGGCGCTGGACATCACCGAGCGCACCGTGCGCGCCCACCTGTCGGCCAGCTTCGAGAAGCTGCAGGTCGGCGACCGGCTGATGCTGGCGCTCAAAGTCCACGGCATTAGCGGCTGATTTCATTTCTATATTGATCGAGTACGCGAAGGTGAAGCGCAGACAGTGCTGTAGCACGACAAGC
>PGEI01000159.1 GCA_002894305.1 Comamonadaceae bacterium CD01 | reverse complement strand
TACCCAGGTAGTCGCTGAGGGCTCCGGAGAACACCTTGATGATGAGCGCGGTAGATTCGGCGATACCTTCGATCCAGCCGACCTCCTGGGCGCTGGCGCCCAGCGTGGTCACCATAAACATGGGCAGCAGACTGTGGATGAGTTCCGACGAGACATCCATCAGCAGACTGACGAAACCCAAAACCCAGACCCCGTGTGGGATATTTTTTGAGGGCGGGTTGTAGGTCCTAGTCTCCGTCTCAACGGATTGCATGATCTCGGTTCCTTCTTTGGGCCATCGCCGTCAGCAATATGGTGAGTGTGCTCAGCGTTTGACCCAACCACACGCGATCAGCGGTGAAAATATCTTACGGTGAATCAGGGTTGCCAGGTGGAAGGCGGGCGGCAGATACCAGAAGGCAGTGCGTAGCGATAGCCAGGTGCTTGCCACCGCGACAAGGCCGGCGCCCGCCATGTCTAGCGGGAAATGCACCCCGAGGTAGATGCGCGACCACGCAAGTGGGAGCCCGAGAAGGGCCAGCCCCGTGCCCAGATTGTGCCGCCCTTGTGCAAGGAAGCTGAACGCAACGGCCCACCACAAGGTCAGATGGTCGCTTGGAAAAGATGAATCGGGTGCGTGAGCAATCAAGGTATGGCCCAGATGAACCATGAAGGGGCGTGGATGCCACCAGAATAGGCTGATCAGTTGATTGGCGAACAGCCCCAGTGTTGCGCTTGCCGTTGCGACCAATAGGAGCTGCCGTGTACGGGTTCCGCCGTAGAGCCAACCAATTCCGATCAGTGCCGGTATCGCCCAGATGAGGTCCCTAGCCAGAAAAATGGCGATGGAAAGAATGAGGTGGTCTGGGTGGTCTGGTGCGTTAAACCACAGGAAGAGTGACTGGTTGATAGCTTCCATGGAATCTACGTGCCCCTGCTTTGAAATGACCTGTTCTCACGGCCGAAGTTGTTCGCGGGAGAAAGCTTACAGGGCCGGACTTAGGACAGACTGAGGAAAAGCTGCTATCCAGGGGCGTGCCACTTCATTGCAAGCCGGTTCAATGTTCAATGAATTGTTTGGGGCCTGTCTTACTTCAGGTAAGTTCGAATGGCATCAATGAGCTCACTTGCACCCTGCTCACGATCAGCTTGGCTGGCAACCTCTGCACCTGCGACATGTCCCTTGATATGGCTTTCGATGAGTTCGGTCATCAGCCCCCGCACGGCACCTTGCACTGCGGCTACCTGATGCAGGATGTCTGCACATTCCTTTTCAGCATTCAGTCCCCTTTCGATTGCCTCTACCTGACCTCGAATGCGGCGCACACGGGCGAGCAGCCTAGTCTTCCCCTGATTGGTATGGCTCATAACGATAATAGGTAATTTATAGGGTAGTGGGGTATAGTATAACTCTCATGAAAGCTCGTGCCTTCTGGTCTTCGTCAGTCTATGCAGCGCTGGGGGCAGCCGCACTCTTTGGCGCCAGCACGCCGTTTGCCAAAGTGCTGCTAAAGGGCACCTCACCCGTTCTGCTTGCCGGGCTACTGTATCTTGGCAGTGGCATTGGGCTTGGGTTGGTCCGGCTGCTTCGCGATCGTGGCTGGCGTATACCGTCGCTGTCGCGACCCGAGTGGGGGTGGCTCGTCCTTGCTATCGGTCTTGGCGGTGTGCTTGGGCCGCTGCTCCTGATGTTCGGGCTTGCAACGACGCCGGCCTCGACGGCGTCACTGCTGCTTAACCTCGAGGCCGTGCTCACGGCCGTGATCGCCTGGGTGGTATTCCGGGAAAGCACGGACCGTAACGTTATGCTGGGCATGCTGGTGATTGTGACCGGCGCAGCGCTACTGACTTGGCCGGATATGCGGCAGAGCACGGGAGGCTGGAGTTGGGGGAGTCTCTTCATCGCCTGTGCTTGCTTGTGCTGGGCGTTAGACAATAACTTCACCCGCAAGGTATCGGCCTCAGATGCCCTGTTCCTCGCAGGCCTCAAGGGAATGGTGGCCGGGGTCGTAAACACTGGCATGGCTCTAGTTCTCGGGGCCCGGCTTCCCGGTGCCGTCGCGATGGGCGGGGCCATGATTGTAGGACTTCTAGGCTACGGAGTGAGCTTGGTCTTGTTCGTACTGGCCTTGCGGGGGCTGGGGACGGCGCGCACGGGGGCGTATTTCTCGACAGCCCCATTCATCGGGGCTGCAATTGCCATACTGATTTTTGGCGAGCAGGTCACGGGAGTCTTCTGGGTGGTGTTCGTCCTCATGGCGGTTGGCGTCTGGCTCCACCTTACGGAACGCCATGAGCACATGCACACGCACGAGGCAATCATCCATACCCATCGCCACGTGCATGACGAGCACCACCATCACAGCCATGATTTTCCGTGGGACGGGCGCGAGCCACATACGCACGAGCATACGCATGCGCCGATTACACACAACCATCCGCACTATCCGGACATTCATCATCGGCATCGGCACTCTGATCATGGTAATTGATGCCGATCATTCGAGGGACTGATATTGGTCCATTGTTTTACGCCCTTGTATCAGGTTCGCTTCTGAAGCAGCAAATCGGTCGTTGATTGTCTGCTACACAAAAGCGGCAGCCCTTGCCTTAGACGGTTCCTCAGCCTGTCCTAAGTCGCACCCCGTAGTCTCTCCACTGCGCAATTCCTGCGTTTCCTTTTGGAGAGTCCACCATGAACCGTTACATCAAACCCACCATTGCAGCTATCGTCATCGCTACAGCTGGAACAGGCGCTTATGCCGCTACCAGCCACGGACAGAATGACGCCCTGGCGATATCGGGTGCCAAGACTTCGTTGGTGCAAGCAATCGCCACGGCTGAGCAGAGCGCCAGCGGCAAGGCCGTCGAAGCCAAATTCAAAGGCGACGCCAAAGAAGGCCCGCTCTACAAAGTAGAAGTGGTAAGCGGTGACAAAGTCTTTGACGTCAAAGTCGATGCTGAAAAAGGAACCGTTATTTCGTCGAAAGTCGACACGTCTGATCACGACGAGGATGACGACTGATGATTCACTGATACGCATAAGATCCCCTGAGGTGACACTGCCCCTCAGGGGATCCTGTCGCCTGAAGCCGGTTATCGGAGATACACGATCATGAATATCTCACCTTTGAATACGATGAACTCGAACGACTGGTTCGTGAAGGTTCCCGCCATCACGCTATCCTTTTGGATTATCAAGGTCATGTCCACTACGGTGGGCGAAACCGCTGCGGATTTCCTGGCGGTGAACGCAGGACTGGGGCAGGTCGCAACCCGCACTCTCATGGCGGTACTTCTCATCGCCGCTTTGACTGTCCAGTTGCGAAGGCCGCGCTATACCCCCTGGGCGTACTGGCTCACGGTCGTACTCGTCAGCATTGTCGGAACGCAGATCACGGACCTGCTCACGGACGGTCTCGGGGTTAGTTTGTATGTCAGCACGCCAATCTTTGCTGTGCTGCTGATGGTCATTTTTGTAGCCTGGTATGCCGTGGAGCGCACCCTCTCCATCCATGACATTGTGTCGCGTCGACGTGAGCTCTTCTATTGGGCAGCGATCCTGTGCACGTTTTCCCTGGGCACTGCGGCGGGAGACCTCGCCACTGAGGCGCTGGGCATGGGCTTTACCGTGGGTGTAATGATCTTTGGCGGACTCATTGCCGCCACTTATGCGAGCTTCCGGATGGGGGGAGGCGCCGTGCTGACCTTCTGGATCGCCTATATCCTGACCCGCCCTCTGGGTGCTTCGCTGGGCGATCTGCTCACTCAGGCGAAAACCTATGGCGGATTCGGTATGGGGACAGCCTGGACAAGCGCACTCTTTCTGACAGTCATCGTGTTGTTGGTGGCCTTTGAGCAGTACGAGGTCCGGGCCGGCAGCCCGCTGCGGGCGAGCCGGTAAACCAGTCCATCAAGAGAACAGGAACATTTCATGCAAGTTACACCTCTCATGACTCGCGCGGCCCTGACCCTGGTCATTGCCTTCCCACTCTTCATGATTACGGGCTGCTCAAAGTCTGCCAATTTGTCGGCGGGTACATCAGCCGCGTTGACACCGACAGCCTCGAAGTTAGGAGATTTATCTTCGTTCCGAAAGATGACGGCTGACGTTGCTACATTTGTCGATAAAGGGGATCTTGCGCGTGCCAAGTCTCGGATCAAGGATCTGGAAGTAGCCTGGGACTCAGCCGAAGCGGGTCTGAAGCCCAGGGACGCCAGCAATTGGCACATACTGGATAAGGCAATCGACTCGGCACTTACGGCAGTACGCGCGGATCCGCCCAACCAGGTCGACTGCAAGATTGCGTTGTCCGCGCTTCTTCAAACTTTTGATAAGCTTCAGGGAAAGGCCTGAGGCGAATGAGCAGATGGATGTCACCGGGTTGATTCAGTCCTATGGCTACTGGGCCGTTGCATTTGGCACTTTTCTTGAAGGAGAAACGGTGCTCCTTGCAGCGGCCGCTGCAGCTTCCCATGACTATCTACGGCTGCCCATAGTGATCGCCATCGCCGCCACTTTCGGGTTCCTGGGAGACCAGATCTTCTTCCTCCTAGGGCATCGCTATGGTGTGCGGCTCATCGCCCGATTTCCATCGCTCGAACCACGCATCGCCCGAGTTCAGGCACTACTGAAGCGTCACGACGCACCTCTTATCCTCGCCATCCGCTTTCTCTATGGCCTGCGAGTAGCAGGTCCCATTGCAATCGGTACGAGTGGTGTTCACTGGGCACGATTTGCCGTATTCAACTTCGCGGGGGCAGCCATTTGGGCCATAGTCGTCGGGAGCATCGGCTACGGACTTGGGCAGGGGTTGAGCCACCTACTACCGCTATTGGGTGATTTTGATGTGGATGAAATTTGGACCCTAGCCGTTATCGCTGGCGTAGTCATCCTTCTGAAGATTGGCAGGCACGGGAGGCAGGCTATCCAAGCCAGGCGGGCACGGCAACAGATTCGGAGAAGCTGAATTGAGAGTTTTACTCGTTGAAGACGATTCCATGATCGGCGAGGCCGTTCAGGACGCGTTAAAGGAGGCTGCGTATGCGGTGGACTGGGTAAGCGATGGCCTCGCCGCACTCTCGGCTACCGACACCCAGCGCTACGACCTGATATTGTTGGATCTGGGTTTGCCAGGCAAGGACGGACAAGATGTGCTGAGAGCCATCCGTGCGCACGGCAACCCAGTGCCGCTAGTTATCTTGACCGCGCGCGATGCGCTAGGCGACCGATTGCGGGGGCTTGATGGCGGTGCGGATGATTATCTCGTCAAGCCTTTCGAGATGGACGAGTTGCTTGCCCGCATGCGGGCGGTACTGCGGCGTAAAGAGGGCAACGCCGCGCCAGTGCTCGGCAATGGCGTGCTAACGCTTGATCCCGAAACACGAGAGGCGGCAGTGGGGGACTGTTCCCCCGTGCGCCTGACGGGGCGCGAATTTGCCCTACTGCGGGCACTCCTTGCCAGGCCTGGCGCCATTCTGTCGCGCGCGGATCTGGAGGACCGTATCTATGGCTGGGGCGAAGAGGTGGAAAGCAATGCCATTGAATACATCATCCATGCATTACGCAAAAAACTGGGCAATGACGTCATCGAAAACGTGAGGGGGCTCGGATGGATGGTCTCAAAAAGCGGCTGAGCACCTCAGTTCAGTATCGACTGTCGTTTGCACTTACGGCCACAATCATCGCTGTGGCGGTAGTTGCGGGCGTTTTCTCGTTTCTATCGGCCTTCGATGAAGCGCATGATCTGCAAGACGACATGCTGCACCAGATTGCCTCATTGGTGGATCAGCAGCGTCTGACATGGGCTCCTGGCGCGGATGCACCCCGCACTGAAGATGCGGACGACGATACGACAATCACCATTCAGGTATTAGGAGCAAGGGGCAATTTCGCTGGCAAGATGCACGGTAGAGGTGCCTTGCCCTTGCCTGACGCGCTTGAGGATGGTCTGCATACT
This sequence comes from Comamonadaceae bacterium CD01, assembly GCA_002894305.1. Lineage (GTDB taxonomy): Bacteria > Pseudomonadota > Gammaproteobacteria > Burkholderiales > Burkholderiaceae_C > Comamonas_C > Comamonas_C faecalis. Next base: position 527 of record PGEI01000159.1, on the reverse strand, counting down.
CTCACCATCGCGGATGAGTCATACCGTGTGCTGGTGAAAACCATAGCCACGGGGACCAGAATTGCCGTTTCGCAGGAAACCGACGCACGCGATGAAATGGCCTACAACAGCGCATGGCGCACGCTTCTGCCGTTTCTGATCCTCGTGCCGGTACTGCTTCTCATCATCTCACAGCTCGTACGCAAGATGTTCCGTCCTATTACGGACCTTTCCAGGCAAATTGATGCGCGTGCGGAAAGCAGCCTGGAACCTATCCATGATGGCCATTTACCCACAGAAGTGCGCCCCTTTGTGCTCGCCATCAATCGGCTTCTCGTTCGCGTTGCGGAATCCGTCAATGTCCAGCGACGATTTGTGGCTGACGCTGCGCACGAGCTGCGTTCCCCGCTTACGGCACTGTCATTGCAGGCGCAGCGCATGGAGCATCTGGAGATGTCCAGCGCTGCCCGCGAGCGGCTGCGTATCTTGCAAAAGGGTATTGAACGCGGGCGTAATCTGCTCAACCAGCTGCTGAGCCTTTCCAAGGT
>PGEI01000158.1 GCA_002894305.1 Comamonadaceae bacterium CD01 | reverse complement strand
GAAGGCGGCGCGCACCTGAGCATGGGCACCTGCAGCAAGGCCATGGGCAGCTTCGGGGCCTATGTCGCGGGTTCGCGCGCGCTCTGCGACTACCTCGTCAACCGCTGCTCGGGCTTCAGTCACACAACGGCACTGCCGCCCCCCGTACTGGGCGCCATTGAAGCCGCGCTCGAACTCATCCCCGGCATGCAGGCCGAACGCGCGCATCTGCACGCGCAAAGCGCCCGGCTGCGCCAGCGCCTGCACGCCCTGGGGCTGGATACGGGCGCATCCAGCACCCAGATCATTCCGGTGCTCATGCGGGACACGCCCAGAACCCTGGCATTGCAGCGCCATCTGCACGCGCACGGGATGCAGGTCGGCGCCATCCGCCCGCCCACCGTACCGTCCGGCACCAGCCGTTTGCGCATCACCCTGACCGCCCGCCACACGGCAGCCGACATCGATGATTTGTCGGAGCAGATTCGCGTCGGACTGGATCACCCTCACCTGCTGCCGGCCAGCGCATGAGCACGCACCACACGAACCCCACCGGGCACTCGGAGCCCGCAGGCCAGCCCTGGCAATGCTTCGACCGGGCCGCGCGGGGCTACGAGCGGCATGCCCGCGTGCAACCCGCCATTGCCCGGCATCTGGCGGCGCTGATCCGTACACACGCCTTGCCCCGGCAAGCCCGCATCCTCGAAATCGGATGCGGCACCGGCCTGCTCACACAAGCGCTGGCATCGCACTACCCCATGGCGCGCTGGCTGCTGACCGACCTGTCACCCACCATGCTGGAACAGGCCCGGCGCAAGCTGCCACCAGGCGAGCACAATCAGTGCCGGGTCATGGACGGGGAACATCCCGCATTTCCGCCCTCGCAGCCACGCTTCGACCTGATTTGCTCCAGCATGGCGTTGCAATGGTTCAGACACCCTGCCGAAGGCTTGGCGCGCCTGGCCCGATGGCTGGCGCCGGGCGGCATGCTGGCGGTGGCGGTTCCCACCATGGGCTCCCTGGCCGAATGGCGGCAGGCACACACCGCCCTGTGCCTGGCGGCGGATACCCTGGCTTTCCCTGCGGCAGAGCAGTTGCAGGCCGCGGCAGCCGGGCTGGAAGGCGCATGCTCGACCCGGTCTTACACCGACCAATACCGCAACGCCCGGGAATTCCTGCTGGGACTGAAGGGCGCCGGGGCCACCACGCCCCAGACGCACCGCCGCCCGCTGGGAGCCGGTACGCTGCGCGCCGTCTGCCGCGAATTCGACCGGCAAGGCGCCCGCTGTACATACCAGGTCACGTTCGGCTTGTGGCACCGCCCGGGCGCCCCCATGAAGCCGCAGCACCCACCATGCGCATCCCGCCTGGCTCCGACACCCGACCGACAACCATGAAGACACCACTGACACCGCAAGCACAGCGACGCCCTCTGCAAGGGGTATTCGTGACCGGCACCGACACCGATGTGGGCAAAACCACGGTTTCCGCCATCCTGTGCAAGGCCTGGGGTGCCGATTACTGGAAACCCTACCAGACCGGAACAGCCAACCAAGTCGGCGACACGGAGACAGTGGCCGCGCTGCTGGCCTCGACGGCGCACACCTTGCACCCGCCCGCCTGCACCCTGCGAGCCCCACTGGCCCCCTGGGCCGCTGCCCGCATCGAGCGGCAGGCCATGGACATGACGGCCCTGCAAACACCCACCAGCCAGGCCCCCATGGTGATTGAAGGCGCCGGTGGCCTGTACGTGCCGATCGACGAGCGCCACATGATGATCGACCTGGCGGCCTGGCTGGCGCTGCCGGTCGTGCTGGTCACCCGCAGCACACTGGGCACGATCAACCACACCCTGCTGAGCCTGCACGCGCTGTCCAGGCGCGGCATCCCGCTGCTGGGCATCGTCATGAACGGCCCGCCCTCGCCCGGCAACCGACACGCACTGCAGCATTTCGGCGGGGTCGAGGTACTGGCCGAGATCCCCGCCGTGGCGCAGCTCGACGCAGAGACAATTGCCGCACTGGCCTCTCGTATCCCGCCGCTCGACGCACTGTTGTCCCAAGCCGCGCCCCCCCATTTTGCATGACCTTTTCGTCGGACACACCATGAATACCCACATCCGTCACGAGACGCTCGACCCCGCCTGGTCGGTCGCCGCGATTCTCGACCTTTTTGCCTTGCCCCTGAACGACCTGCTGCTGCGGGCACAGACCATCCACCGGCAGCACCACCCGGCCAACGCCGTGCAGCAGTCGCGGCTGCTGTCCATCAAGACGGGGGCCTGCCCGGAAGACTGCGCCTACTGTCCGCAGTCGTCCCGCTACCAGACCGCCGTCGAGGAGGCGCCGCTCATGCCCCTGCCCCAGGTGCTCGCGGCGGCCAAACGGGCCCAGGCGGCGGGCGCCCAGCGCTTCTGCATGGGCGCCGCCTGGCGCTCGCCCACCGAGCGCCAACTGGACGATGTGGTCGAGCACGTGAAAGCCGTCAAGGCCCTGGGGCTGGAGACCTGCGTCACCCTGGGCATGCTCAAGCCCGGCCAGGCCGAGCGCCTGAAGGCGGCGGGCCTGGACTACTACAACCACAATCTGGATACCTCGCGCGAATACTATAGCGAGATCATCCACAGCCGCACCTACGACGACCGGCTGCAGACCCTGCAGCGGGTACGCGACGCGGGCCTGAAAGTGTGCTGCGGCGGCATCGTGGGGCTGGGCGAGTCGCGCGAGATCCGCGCCGGCCTGATCGCCACCCTGGCCAGCCTCGCACCCTACCCCGAATCCGTGCCCATCAACCAGCTGGTGAAAGTGGCGGGCACGCCGCTGGCCGACGCGCCCGATCTCGATCCGATCGAATTCGTGCGCACGATCGCCGTCACCCGCATCGTCATGCCGCGCACCGTCGTGCGCCTGTCCGCCGGACGCGAAACCATGCACGACAGCACCCAGGCGCTGTGCTTCATGGCGGGGGCAAACTCCATCTTCCAGGGCGAACAGCTGCTGACCACGCCCAACCCCCGGGTGGAGGCCGACGCCGCCCTCTTCGAACGCCTGGGCCTGGTGCCCATGCCGGATCAGCCACGGGCCGACGCGGCCACCGCCGCACCCGCGGCGACCTCCGGGCCAACCACATTGAAGTCTTCCACCAACGAGGAGGCCCCGGCATGCTGACCCTGATCCTGAGCGTTTCCTTCAGCGTGGCCGTCTCGGTCTTTCTCAAGCTGGCCCGGCGCTACGACATCCAGATCGCCCAGGCCATTGCCGTCAACTACCTGACCGCCTGCGGACTGTGCCTGTGGCTGCTGCGCCCGCCGCTGGCCACGCTGTTCGACCAGGCGCCAAACGCCTGGATCGTGCTGGGACTGCTGGGCGTGCTGCTACCCGCCGTGTTCCTGATCATGGCCAGCGCCGTGCGCCACGCCGGCATCGTGCGCAGCGACACCGCCCAGCGTCTTTCACTGGTGATCCCCATCCTGGCCGCTTTCCTGGTCTTTCGCGAGGCGATATCGGGCCCGAAGCTGCTGGGCATCGCCCTGGCGCTGGCAGCGCTGGTGTGCCTGCTGAAGCGCCAGACGGATGCGGCGGCCCCGACGGCTTCCGCCCCGCACGGGGCAAGCCCATCGACCTCGACCGCTTCCGCACGGCGCCAGGCAAGCGGATCGGCCGCAGGGCGGCAACCCCGCCACGCGCGCCTGGGCCTCTGGCTGCCGCTGCTGGGCGTCTGGCTGGGCTATGGGGCGATCGACATTCTCTTCAAGCAGATGGCGCGCATGGGCACCGGCTTTACCAGCGGCCTGCTGCTGAGCTTCGCGCTGGCCGGCATCCTGATCACCCTCTGGCTGCTGGCACGGCGCACCGCCTGGCACGGGGTGAGCCTGGCCTCGGGCGTGCTGCTGGGGGCGCTGAACTTCAGCAACATCTACTTTTACATCCGCGCGCACCAGCACTATCCCGACAACCCCACCCTGGTGTTCGCCGCCATGAACATCGGCGTGATCTCGATCGGTACGCTGGTGGGCGCGGGCTTATTTCGCGAGCGCCTGAGCCCCGTCAACCTGCTGGGCATCGGCCTGGCCATCGGCGCCGTCGTCCTGCTGTTTCCGCGTTGAGGGGGATTCGGCTTCGGGCGGCCCGCCGCCCTCAGCCGGGGGGTCGCCGATGACGGGGTCATGCGAGATATCCCGCTCGATATCGACCCGGGGATCGAGCACGGCCATCACGTGGGCGTTTTGCAAGGTGTCGGCCATGGGCACGAACTGCGTGGGGGCGTCCGGGCTGAGGTGGGCCCCCGTGACCCGCTGCTCGCGTACGAAGAGAACCAGCACCGCCGCGCAGGCCGAGACAAAGACAAAATAAATGTCGCCCCCCCAGCCGCGCATGAGAAAGCCGGCCAGCAGCGGCCCGATACAGGCGCCCACGCCGTACACCATATATAGCAGGGCGCTCAGGCCCACGCGCCGCTCGGGCTCGACGTTGTCGTTGGCAAACGAGGTTCCCATGGGGTAGAGGGTGAACTGGGTGATGCCCAGCAGTGCCGAAAAAGCCACCAGCGCCCAGTAGGGAAACCGATACCAGCCCCACAGCGGCACGCCCAGGCACAGCAGCAACAACGCGCCGATGCGGATCAAGCGCACCCGGCTGGAACGATCGGCCAGCCAGCCCAGCGGCCACTGCGACACCAGGCCAGCCGCCAGGGACACCGCCAGGAACACCCCGACCTGGTGGGTATCCATGCCATGCTGCAGGCCGTACACGGGCGCCAGGCCATAGAAGGCGCCGTTGAGCATGCCGGCGATGAACAGCACCATGAGCGACATCGGCACGCGGCTGACGTAGTAGCGCCAGGCCAGCGGCGCGGGCACCTGCAGCGCCGGGTGGCTGCGCCGCGTGAGCGTGATGGGCATGAGGCTGAGCACGCTGCAAATGGCCACGAACACCAGCGGCTGGTAATCCAGCTTGGGAAACTCGCCCAGCACCAGCTGCCCGAGCACCGTGCCCGAGCCCGTGGCAACCATATAGAAGGCAAAGACCGTGCCGCGCGAGCCGTTTTCGGTTTGCTCGTTGAGCCAGCTTTCGATGGCGATGAACAGGCTGACCATGGCCACCCCCGCCACGAAGCGCACGGCCAGCCAGAACCAGAGGTTGTCGACGAGCACCATCACCAGCACCGTGACCGTGGTGAGTGCGGCACAGGCGGCGTACGTGCGGATGTGCCCCACCTGGATGATGAGCCGGTGGCCAAAGCGCGCGCCCAGCACCAGGCCGAAGTAATAGGCGGCGATCATTGCCCCCACCCAGATTTCGGAGACCGACTGCGCCGTGAGCCGCAAGCTGAGATAGGTGTTGAACAAACCCGAGCTGAGCAGCAGAATCAGGGTTGCCAGGTACAGGGAAAAAAAGGCACCAAGGGTCTTGGCCATGGAAACGTCCGGTCAGGGCGGCACCCTTGTGGCGGCAGCAGCCCGAATCAAATATTCGATATGATAGAACGATGAACGACACCACGGTTTCCGCCACACTCACGCACGTCGATGAACACGGCCAGGTTCGCATGGTCGATGTCGGCGCCAAGGCCGCCACGGCGCGCAGCGCCATCGCCCAGGGGCGCGTGCGCCTGAGCCCGCACGCCTGGCGCCTGCTCTCGGCGCAAGAAAACGCCAAGGGCGAAGTGCTCAACACGGCCCGCATCGCCGGCATCCTGGCCGCCAAGCGCTGCGCCGAACTCATCCCCCTGTGCCACAGCCTGCCGCTCAGCTTTGTGGGGGTCGATTTCAGCGCCGACGACGCCAGCCACACGCTCACGATCCGCAGCACCTGCCACACCAGCCACCAGACCGGCGTCGAAATGGAAGCCATGACCGCCTGCACGGTGGCCGCGCTTACGGTCTACGATATGTGCAAGGCCGCCGACAAGGGCATCGTCCTCGAAGAGGTGCGGCTCATCTACAAATCCGGAGGCAAAAGTGGCGAATGGCGCAACGATTGACGTCTTGTACTTCGCCCAGGTGGCCGAACACCTGGGCGTGCGGCAAGAAACCCAGCCCCTGGCCGAACCCGTCGCGGCCAGCGCCTGGCTCGACGCACTGGTGCGCCGCTGCCCGGCCCTGGGCCCGGCCAGTCGGCTGAAGCTGGCCATCAACCAGGAACACGCCAGCCACCACGACACGATCCGCCCGGGCGACGAGGTCGCGGTATTCGAGCCGGTCACCGGAGGCTGAACCACCATGGTACGCATCCAGACCGAACCCTTCGACACGGCGGCCCTCATCGCCCAGCTGCAGGCGCGCAGCGCCGGGCGGGCCGGGGCCTACGTGCATTTCCTGGGCATGGTGCGCGACTACAGCCCGCAAAGCAGCTCGCACAGCCTGTTTCTCGAACACTACCCCGGCATGTGCGAGCGCGAAATCGAAGCCCTGTGCGCGCGGGCGCGCGAACGCTTCGGCGTGCTCGACACCCTGGTGGTGCACCGTGTGGGCGATCTGCCCCTGGGCGACCCCATC
>PGEI01000157.1 GCA_002894305.1 Comamonadaceae bacterium CD01 | reverse complement strand
GTCTGCGCTTCACCTTCGCGTACTCGATCGATATAGAAATGGAATCAGCCGCTCGCCAAAGCCCAGAGCGCACCGGCATTGCCGACCGCGAACAGCAGCAGCCCGATCAGCCCGCCGACGACGGTGCCGTTGATGCGGATGACCTGCAGGTCGCGCCCGATGTGCAGCTCCACCAGGCGCGACATCTCCTGCGCGTCCCAGCGCGCAATGGTGGCGCGGATGTGGTCGGCCACCGACTGCGCCACCTCAGGCGCGAAGCTGGCGGCCCACAGCTGCAGGCGCACGTTCAGGCGCACGCGCAGCGCCGCGTCCTGCGCCAGCGCCTGCCCCAGCCACTGGCCCATCTGCGTCACGCTCGCCGACAGGCGCGACCCCTCGTCGCGCAGGTCGGCGCGCAGGCGCCGGCGCAGCCCGCGCCACAGGCCGTGCACATAGTGCGCCAGGCGCTCGTCGCTTTGCAGAAAGTCGCGCATCGCATCGCCCCGGCGGCGCCAGTCGGGGTCGCTGTCCAGGCGCTCGATCAGGCGCGCCAGCGCCGCATCCAGCGCGCCGCGCAGCTCGTGCTGCGGGTCGTCGGCCAGGTTCTTCAGCAGTTGGTCGACCGCATGCGTGACCGCGTCCGCGCCCTTGTCGGTCAGCCACTCGGTGGGCAAAACCCGCTGCTTGAGCGGATGCTCGCGGCGCAGCCACTGCGCCAGCGTATCGGCCACCAGCGTGCGCGCGCCCTCGCTGCGCACGCGCTCGCCCAGCTGGGCCAGCAGCGCGTCCAGCAGCACCTGGTGGCGCCCCTCGCGCGTGAGCGCGGCCAGCGCCGCCGCCGAACTGCGCGACAGGTCGAGCTGCCCCACCAGCGAGCGCAGCGCCCGCACCAGCAGTTGCTCGACGGGCTGGTCTTCGACGGCGTCCAGCAGCATGCGCACCAGGCGCGCGGCCTGGCGCCCGAGCAGGTCGGCGTTGTCGGGCGCGGTCAGCCACTGCGCCAGCAGATCGGCCGGGTCGTGGCGGCGGATCATCGTGACCAGCGACGGTGCATCGAGGAATTTGTCGCGCACGAAGGCCGATAGATTGGCGCCGATGCGCGCCTGGTTGCGCGCAATGATGTCGGTGTGGCGTGCCAGCAGCGGCAGCGGAATGCGCCGAAACAGCGCGGAGACCGCGAACCAGTCGGCCAGCGCGCCGACCATCGCCGCCTCGGCGACGGCGCGCACGCAATCCACGGCCAGGCCGCGGGGCAGGAAATGGGTCAGGACGAAGACGGCCACCACCGCCAGCAGCAGCCCCGTGGCCTGGTGCTTGGCACGCCGAAGCAGCCGGGCGTGCTCGTCGGGTGCAGCCGATTGCTGCGATTCATGATCCGCGGAAAAGGCTTGCATGCCCGTGAGCATAGCCGCGGCGCGGGCAGGCCGCACCCCTCTTCGGCGGCCTGACGCTATGTCGACGTGCCTGGCGCGCTCCCGCGGCTGTTCAGGCTATCGTGCTGGTCGAGCTCGCGCAGGCGCCGGAGGTTCTCCTGCATGGCTTCGCGCTGCGCGCGCGTGAGCGGCGCAGGCAAGGGGCCGCGGCGCGCGGCATCCCGGTGGTCGCCCGCCCCGTCGGAGCCGGGCACTGGCCCCCCCGGATCGGTGGTGTATCTGGGCATGATTTCTTCCCTTCTTACGTTGCGCCGCTGGCTGCTGGGCCAGACCATGCCCGACTACAGCAAGCTGGCCACCCTGGCGACCTGGCTGAACCTGTCGGTGGCCGACCTGTACGACCCGCAGGGAAGCCCCCATCGGGTACAGGAAAAGCAACCCCAGTGACATGCCGGCCTGGGCTACCAGGATCGGGAGCTGTTCGACCTCTATCTGCGCCTGCCGGTGCCCAAGCGGCGGCTGGTGCGTGACGTGATCCTGGCCATCGCCCGCGCCCACGCCCACGCCGCCGAGGAGGCCGAGCGCAACGCCCACTCCTGACGGCGCGGCGTTTCATTCCATGCGGTCGAGCGCCGCGCGCAAATGGCCGACGGTGCGCTCCACGTCGTGCCACTTGTCCAGCCCGAACAGGCCGATGCGGAAGGTCTTGAAATCCGGCCCCTCGTCGCACTGCAGCGGCACGCCCGAGGCGGCCTGCAGGCCGACGTCGAGAAACTTCTTGCCGCTCTGGATGCCCGGGTCGGTGGTGTAGCTGACGACCACGCCCGGCGCCTTCCAGCCCTCGGCGGCGACGCTGGGAAAGCCCCGGCCCTCCAGCAGCGCGCGCACCTGCGTACCCAGCGCGAACTGCTCGGCGCGCACCCGCTCGAAGCCGTAGGCGCGCGTCTCCAGCATCACGTCGCGCAGGCGCACCAGCGCGTCGGTCGGCATGGTCGTGTGGTAGGCGTGCTGGCCCTTCTCGTAGCCCTCGGCAATGGTGAGCCACTTCTTCAGGTCGCACGAAAAGCTGGAGCTTTGCGTCGACTCGATCGCCTCGCGCGCACGCGCCGACAGCATCACCATGGCGCAGCACGGCGAGCTGCTCCAGCCCTTTTGCGGCGCGCTGATCAGCACGTCCACGCCGGTCTTCTCCATGTCCACCCACACCGCGCCCGAGGCGACGCAGTCGAGCACCATCAGCGCGCCGACTTCGTGTGCCGCGTCGGCGATGGTGCGGACGTAGTCGTCGCTCAGCATGATGCCGCTGGCCGTCTCGACGTGCGGGGCAAACACCACGGCGGGCTTTTCGGCGCGGATCGCCGCGGCCACCTCGCCCGCCGGGCACGGCGCCCAGGGTGCCTGCGCGCCCTCGCCCTGGCGGCGCGCCTTGCAGACCACGGCGCCGCCGCCCAGCCCCTTGTCGGCGTCGAAGATCTGGCTCCAGCGGTAGCTGAACCAGCCATTGCGCACGATCAGCACCTTCTTCTGGTTGGCGAACTGGCGCGCCACCGCTTCCATGCCGAAGGTGCCGCTGCCGGGCACCAGCACCGCGCTGTGCGCGTGGTAGACCTCTTTGAGCACGCCCAGGATGTCCTGCATCACGCCGACGAAGCGCCTGGACATGTGGTTGAGCGAGCGGTCGGTGTAGACGACCGAAAATTCGAGCAGGCCATCGGGGTCGACGTCGGGTAGCAGTGCGGCCATGTTTTTCTCCTTGTGCGGGGGTGGTGGGTGCGTCTGGCGCAATGTTTTTCAGCTTATCACCACCACCGCCCCACTGCCCTCACGCGCGGGCGGGTTTTGCCAGCTACCAGGTGTCGACAAAGCGCGCTCCGCCCTCGCGCACCCGGCTGCCGGCCAGCGCGCGCACGATCCAGGCGCGCGTCTCGGCCGGATCGATCACCGCGTCGATCTCCAGCGTGCTGGCCATGTGCAGCGCCTCGCCGTGCGCGTACTGCTGCGCCAGTAGTTTCTGGAACAGCGCGTCGCGCTCGGCGCCCTCGGCCGCGGCGGCCAGCTCCTTGCGAAAGCCCAGGCGCACCGCGCCTTCGAGCCCCATGGCGCCGAATTCGCCCGTCGGCCAGGCGATGGTGGCCAGCGGCGCATGCAGGCTGCCGGCGGCCATGCCCATCGCGCCCAGGCCGTAGCCCTTTCTCAGCACGACACCGACCATGGGCACGCGCAACTTGGCGGCGGCGACGAACAGGCGGCTGACGTGGCGCACCTGCGCGGTCTTCTCGACCTCCGGACCGACCATGAAGCCGGGTGTGTCGATCAGGCTGACCAGCGGCAGGCCGTGGGCGTTGCACAGCTGCAGAAAGCGCGCCGCCTTGTCGGCCGCCGGCGCGTCGATGGCGCCGCCCAGGTGCAGCGGGTTGTTGGCGATCAGGCCGACCGGGCGGCCCTCGATGCGCGCCAGCGCCGTGTGGATGCCTGCGCCAAAGCCGCTGCGCAGCATGAGCAGGCTGCCCTCGTCGGCCAGACCCTGCATGGCCGCGCGGCTGTCGTAGGCGCGCAGGCGGTTTTCCGGCACCACGGCGCGAAGCGCGCGCGCGTCGGGCGCGCTCCAATCGGCCACGCGGCCCTGGAAGAACGACAGGTAGTGGCGCGCCGCGGCTACGGCCTGGGCTTCGTCGTCGACCAGCAGGTCGATCACGCCGCAGGCAGTGAGCACCGGCGCGGGGCCGATGTCCTCGGGGCGAAACACCCCCAGGCCTCCGCCCTCGATCATCGCCGGCCCACCCATGCCGATATTGGCGCTGCGCGTGGCGATGATCACGTCGCTGCAGCCCAGCAGCGCAGCATTGCCGGCAAAGCAGCGCCCGTGCACCACGCCAACCACCGGCACCTGGCCCGACAGCTGGGCGTAGCGCGCAAACGTGGTGATGTGCAAGCCGGCGACGACGGCGGCGTCGGTGTCGCCCGGACGCCCACCGCCGCCTTCGGCAAACAGCACCACCGGCAGCTGCTCGCGCCCGGCGATGTCGAGCATGCGGTCGGTCTTGGCGTGGTTGCGCATGCCTTGCGTGCCGGCCAGCACCGTGGCGTCATACGCCATCACGACGGTGCGCGCGGCCTCGGCGCCGAACAGCGCGCCGTTGACGCCGCCGATGCCGGTGACCATGCCGTCGGCCGGCGTGTGGGCGATCAGGTCTTGCATGCTGCGCCGGCGCGTCTGCGCGGCCACGGCCAGCGCGCCGTATTCGATGAAGCTGCCGGCGTCGCACAGGTCGGCGACGTTCTCGCGCGCACTGCGCCCGCCCTGGGCGTGGCGCTTGGCGATGACCTCGGGGCGGGCGGCATCGAGCGTGAAGGCGTGGCGGTCGATCACGCGCTGCAGGTCGGCGCGCGGCGCGTCCAGGTCGATGGCGGCCTGCGCCTCATCGGCCTGCAGCTGCGTGTCCTCGACCGCGTCGAGCAGCACCAGCGTCTGGCCCGGCTCCAGCATCGCGCCCGGCGCGGCCAGCCAGGCGCGCACGCGGCCGGCGTGCGGCGCGGTCAGCACATGCTCCATCTTCATTGCTTCAAGCACTGCCAGCTCGGCGCCGGCGGCAACCAGCGCGCCCTCGGCCACGCCGCGCTGCACCAGGCGCGCGGCCATCGGGGCGCAGACCGCGCCCTCAGGGGCGGATGCTTCGGTTTTTGGATCTTTTTGGTCTGCAACGCTTGCCTGGAAAGCGCTGGCAGCCATTGTTTCAGCAGCATCGAGCAGTTGCGGCAGCACCGACTCCAGCCAGCGCGTGTGCACCTGCTGGTCGGCCATCTGCGGGTGCGCGGCCAGCGCGGCGAGCAATGGCGCATTGGTTGCCAGACCCTCGATGCGCAGCTCGGCCAGCGCGCGGCGCGAGCGGCGCAGCGCGGCGCCGAAGCCCCCCGGCGCGTGGACGATGAGCTTGGCCAGCAGCGTGTCGTAGTGCGGCGACGGCGTGCCGCCGGCGACGCCGTGCGTATCGACGCGCACGCCGGGGCCGCTGGGCAGGTCGAAACGCGTCAGCGGCCCGCTGCTCGGAATCGCCCGCCCCTGTGCGTCCAGCGTCTCGGCGTTGATGCGCCACTGGATGGCGCAGCCGCGCACCGGCGGCGGCGCGGCCGGATCCAGCCCCACATCGTTCAACGTCTCGCCCGCGGCCAGGCGCAGCTGGGCCTGCACCAGATCGACACCGGTGACCTCCTCGGTGATGGTGTGCTCGACCTGCAGGCGCGCATTGGCCTCGATGAACACATAGGGCAGGTCGCTACTGGCCAGATCGACCAGGAACTCGAAGGTGCCCAGGCCGCGGTAGCCGACGGCGCGCGCCAGGGCCAGCGCGTCCTGCTGCAGCCGCTCGCGCAGCGCCGGCGGCAGCGACGGGCTGGGCGCGATCTCGACCAGCTTCTGGAAGCGCCGCTGCAGCGTGCACTCGCGCTCGCCCAGAGCGATCTGCGCCTGGCCATCGCCCAGCACCTGCACCTCGACGTGGCGCGCGCCCTGCATCAGCCGCTCGACATAGACGTCGGCCACGCCGAACGCCGCCTGCGCCTCGCGCCGGCAGGTCTGCCAGGCGGAGGCGATCTGGTCTTCGGCGGTCACCGCGCGCATGCCGCGCCCGCCGCCGCCGCCCACCGCCTTGATGACGATGCCCACGGCCGCGCCGCCCGCCTGCTGCGCACGCCAGAAGGCCTGCGCCTGCTCCAGCGTCACCGCGTGCTGCGTGCCGGGCATCAGCGGCACGCCCTGCTGCTCGGCCAGCGCGCGCGCCTGCGCCTTGTCGCCAAACAGCGCCAGCTGCGCCGGCGTCGGGCCGACGAAGGCCAGGCCCGCGTCGAGGCAGGCCTGGGCGAAGTCGGCGCGCTCGGCCAGGAAGCCGTAGCCGGGGTGGATGGCGTCGCAGCCCTGCGCCTGGGCGATGGCGATCAGCCGCGCGCCATCGAGGTAGGCGGCCGGGCCGCTGTCGCCCAGCGCCACCGCCGTGGTAGCGGCCTGCACATGGGGCGCGTGGGCGTCGTCGTCGGCAAAGACGGCGCAGCTGGGCACGCCCAGGTCCTGCAGGGCGCGGACGATGCGCAGGGCGATTTCGCCGCGATTGGCGACAAGGACTTTTTTAAACATGGTGGTCTCGCGGCT
>PGEI01000156.1 GCA_002894305.1 Comamonadaceae bacterium CD01 | reverse complement strand
AACACGCTCCCTTTTTAGACCAATTCAGCCTCGCCCTGGCTTAACTGATTGGCATTGCCGCGGCGCGGGGCTTTGAAGCAGTTCACCGGTGCAGCAGGCGCGGGCGTCGTTCCGGCTGCAGACACAGCGGAGGACGTTCAGTCCTGCAGTGCTCCCAGTGCGCGGGCGGTGATTTCCTCGACGCTGCCCAGGCCTGCGATGGCGCGGTACTTGGGCGCATTGGCCGGGTCGGCCTTGGCCCAGTCGGAGTAATAGTCCACCAACGGGCGGGTTTGGTCGCTGTAGACCTGCAGGCGCTTCTTGACGGTTTCTTCCTTGTCGTCGTCGCGCTGCACCAGCGGCTCGCCGGTCACGTCGTCCTTGCCGGGGATCTTGGGCGGATTGAACTTGACGTGGTAGGTGCGCCCCGATGCGGGGTGGCTGCGACGCCCGCTCATGCGCTCGATGATGGCGTCGAACGGTACGTCGATCTCAAGCACGTAATCGAGCTTGACGCCGGCGGCCTTCATTGCGTCGGCCTGCGGAATGGTGCGCGGAAAGCCATCGAACAGAAAACCCTTGGCGCAGTCGCTCTGGGCGATGCGCTCCTTGACCAGGTTGATGATCAGGTCGTCGCTGACCAGCTGGCCCGCGTCCATCACGGCCTTGGCCTGCTGGCCCAGCGGCGTTCCGGCCTTGACTGCGGCGCGCAGCATGTCGCCGGTGGAGATTTGCGGGATGCCGAATTTTTCGCAGATGAAGGTCGCTTGCGTGCCCTTTCCGGCGCCGGGAGCGCCGAGCAGAATCAGTCTCATTGGGAGTCCTCTGGAGTTATTGAAATCAGGGGCCGATGCCGCTGTGTGCACTGCAGCAAAAGCCGACGGCGTTGGAGAATACCACGCGTCTCCTTCGACAAACTGACCAGGATCAGCGCGCCAGCAGGTCGCGCACGCGCTGTAGATCCTCGGGTGTGTCCACGCCGGCGCCGGGTGCCTCGCGCGTGACGTGCACCGCAATGCGGTGGCCGTGCCACAGCGCGCGCAGCTGCTCGAGGGCCTCGGTCTGTTCGGTGGGTGCAGCGCTCAGGTGCGGAAATTCACGCAGAAAACCCGCCCGGTAGCCATAGATGCCGATGTGGCGCAGGGGCGCAAAACCGCTCACGGCGCCGCTTTCGTCCTGCCACCAGGCGCTGCCTGCGGCTGCGTCGCGTGCATACGGGATGGGTGCGCGGCTGAAATACTGGGCCATGCCCTGGGCGTCGAGCACCACCTTGACGACGTTGGGGTTGGCAAAGTCGGCCCAGTCGGTGATGGCGTGCGCCGCCGTGGACATGCTCGCCTGGGGGTGTTCGGCCAGAAGCCGGGCGACGGCGTCGATGAGCTGCGGGTCGATCAGCGGCTCGTCGCCCTGGACATTGACGACGATGTCCTCGTCGACCAGGCCAAGCAGCGAACAGGCCTGCGCCAGCCGGTCGCTGCCGCTGCGGTGGCCCGGGTCGGTGTACAGCGCCGGCACGCCGTGCTCCAGGCAGGCGGCGACGATGCGCTCGTCGTCCGCGGCAACGATGCAGCGCTCTGCGCCGCTCAGCTGCGCACGCCGTGCCACGTGCACCACCATCGGCAGGCCGGCAATGTCGGCCAGCGGCTTGCCCGGCAGGCGGGTGGAGGCCAGCCGCGCCGGAATGAGGACGGTGAAGGCGGGCGTGTTCATCTGTGCTCCAGCTCGTCGTCGGTCAGCGTGCGGGCTTCGTTTTCCAGCAGCACGGGAATGCCGTCGCGCACCGGATAGGCCAGGCGGGCGCTGTGCGAGACGAGCTCCTGGCGCTCGCGGTCGTAGGTCAGCGGGCCCTTGGTGACGGGGCAGACCAGCAGTTCAAGCAGTTTCGGGTCCATGGCGTGTCCTTGGCGTTGCGGGAAATGATAGCGACGCCAGGCGGGCGTCGAGTGCGGTGAAGAAGCCCGGGTCGATGCGCACCTGCAGCGGCACGGCCAGCACCTGCGGGTGGCGCGGCCACAGCTTCACCGCGTCTTTCTCGGTGCACAGCACGACGGTGGCGGCGTCGGCCGGCGGCTGCCAGCCGCGCAGGTCGTCGTGGTCGGGCAGGGGCTGTTCTGTCTGCGGCTGCAGGCCCTGGGCGCGCAGCTGGGCAAAAAAATCCTCGGGCCGGGCAATGGCGGCCAGCGCGTGCAGGCGCCGCCCGCGCAGCGCCTGCAGCGGCGTGCGGCTGCCCTCGCGGTCGATGGCGTAGGGCGCCAGTGTGCGCTGCATGGCAAAGCGCGGCGCGCTGCCTGCGGCCAGCTGGCCGGCGTCGACGATCAGGTCGACCGGACGCGGCCAGGGCTCGCGCAGCGGGCCTGCAGGCAGCAGCCAGCCATTGCCTACGCCCGCGTCGTTGAAGACGCAGATCTCCACGTCGCGCGCCAGCGCCAGGTGTTGCAGGCCGTCGTCGCAGACCAGCACGTCGGTGGCGGGGTGCGCCGCCAGCAGCGTCCGGGCGGCATCGGCGCGCCGGCGTGCGACGAAGACCGGTGCTCCGCTGGCGCGGGCGATCAGCAGCGGCTCGTCGCCCACTTCGGCCGCGTCGCTGCCCGCCAGCACGGCGCGGCAGTCGCTGGTGCTGCGCCCGTAGCCGCGCGAGATGACGCCGGGCTGCCAGCCCGCTGCCTGCAGGTGGTGCACCACGGCCAGTGTCACCGGCGTCTTGCCGGCGCCGCCGGCAATCACGTTGCCCACGACGATGACCGGCACCGGCAGGCGCGTGCTGCGCAGCCACCCCGCCCGGTACAGCTGCCGGCGCAGCGTGGCCAGCAGGCGGTAGAGCTGCGCCAGCGGCCACAGCAGCCGCGCCAGCGGCCCGCGCTGCTGCCAGGCCCGGCGCAGTCGCTGGCTCATCACTGCCCCGCGGCCTGCGAGGTCTGGGTGGCGAAGGTGATGTGCGACAGACCGGCGCGGCGCGCCGCCTCCATCACCGTGATGACCGCCTGGTGCGGCGCCAGCGCGTCGGCGCTGATGATGACCATGGCGCTGCCGGCATCGCCCGTGGGCGCGGCGGCGGCCATGGCTTGGACGAGCTCGTCCGCGCTGCGCCCGCTCAGCGTCTGCTTGCCGACGGCGTAGCGGCCGTCGGCGGCGACCGAGACAATGACCTCGCGCGGGCGGTCCTGCAGTTGCTCGGTGTCGGCCACCGGCAGGGTCAGCTGCAGCTCGGTGAACTTGCTGTAGGTCGTGGTCAGCATCAGGAAGATCAGGATCACCATCAGCACGTCGATGAACGGGATCAGGTTGATCTCGGGCTCGTCTTTCTGGCGGGGGCGGAAATCCATGGTGCGCGTCAGCCCCAGTGCAACTGGTTGAGGTGGCGCACGAAGCGCTCGCCGGCCAGCTCCAGCGTCAGCAGGTAGGTGTCGACGCGGCTTCTGAAGTAGCGCCAGAAGAACAGCGCCGGGATGGCGATGATCAGGCCGAAGGCGGTGTTGTACAGCGCCACCGAAATGCCATGCGCCAGCTGCGCGGGGTTGCCGCCGCCCACCGCGCCGCCGCCGGCCTGCGAGCCGAAGATCTCGATCATGCCGATCACCGTGCCCAGCAGGCCCAGCAGCGGTGCGGCCGAGGCGATCGTCGCCAGCGCGTTCAGGTATTTCTCCAGCCGGTGCGCCACCTCGCGTCCGCTGCCCTCCATTGCGGCGCGCAGGTCGGCGTCGGTGCTGGCAGGGTGGCTGATGCGCTCGCGCAGGCCGCTGGCCAGCACCTCGCCCAGCGCGCTGTGGCTGCCCAGCTGGGCTATCACAGCGCTCGTGGGCTGGCCCTGCTGGGTCAGCGCGATGACCTCATCGAGCAGTTTTGGGGGGGCGACGCGTGCGGTCTTGAGCGCCGCGAAGCGTTCGATGATGAGCGCCAGCGCCAGGATGGAGCAGGCGACGAGGGGCCAGACCGGCCAGCCTGCGGCTTGTATGATCGATAGCAATTCTCACTCCGCTGAACAACTGCGAGCAACCGTTGATTATGGCGCAGCGCCCGCGCCTGTTGGCTTGAATGGCAGGCTGTGGATGAATGGAGCGCACCGTGGCTTCATGCACAATTTCTGTGGATAACTTTGTGGGCAACCCCCGGGAGAACTCCGCCAAAACGGCGCCAGTGCGTCGGCTGGCTGGATTGATGAAAAAATCATCAGCAAAAAATTCATTTAAATCAATGTGTTGCATGTGTTTGCGTGATTCTGGGGCGATGCGAAAGCGCCGCCCATTCGCACCGCCCGCTGGCGGTTTTGTGTGGACTACTGGTTTGCCCGTATCGGGCCGCAAGCCGCATGCAGCCTGTGTTTGACGCCGATTCCTCCGTTCCGGCCGCACCCGTGTGGGAGGTGGGCGCGCTGTGCCACGCCATCGCCGATGCGCTGCAGGCACGCTTCAACCCGGTCACGGTGCGCGGCGAGATCGGCGGCTTCTCGCGCGCCGCCAGTGGCCACTGCTATTTCACGCTCAAGGACGAGCAGGGCCAGTTGCGCTGCGCAATGTTTCGCCGCGCGGCGCAGCGCCTGGACTTCATGCCGCGCGACGGCGAACTGGTGCAGGTGCGCGGCCAGCTGGGGGTCTACGAGGCGCGTGGCGACCTGCAGCTCATCGTCGACGACCTGCAGCGCGCGGGCCAGGGCGCGCTGTTCGAGCAGTTTCTGCGCCTGAAGGCCAAGCTGGAAGGCGAGGGGCTGTTCGACGCGCAGCGCAAGCGCGAGCTGCCGGTGATGCCGCGCGGCATTGGCCTGGTCACCTCGCCCGGCGCTGCCGCGCTGCACGACGTGGTGACCACGCTGGCGCGGCGCGCGCCGCACATTCCAGTGGTGCTGACGCCGGCGCTGGTGCAGGGCGCCCAGGCGCCGCAGTCACTGTGCCAGGCGCTGCAGCAGCTGTATGCACTGACGCAGCAGGGCGATGGCGTGCCGATCGACGTCATCGTGCTGGTGCGCGGCGGTGGTTCGATGGAGGATTTGTGGGCCTTCAACGACGAGCAGCTGGCGCGCACCATCGTGCAAAGCCCGGTGCCGCTGGTCAGCGGAGTGGGGCACGAGACCGACTTCACCATTGCCGACTTCTGCGCCGACCTGCGCGCGCCCACGCCCACGGCCGCGGCCGAGCTGGTGGCCCAGCCGCGCACCGCCTGGCTGCAGGCGCTGCAGGCGCAGGCAGAGCGGCTGCAACTGGGCCTGCAGCGCCAGCTGGACCTGCGCCAGCAGCGTCTGGATCTGGCCGCGCAGCGCCTGGGGCGGCCGTCGGCGGCGCTGGCGCAGCAAAGCCTGGAGCTGGCGCAGCTGGCCCAGCGCCTGCGCCATGGCCTGGCGCTGAAGGAACAGCAGGCGCGCCAGCAGCAGGACGCGCTGGCGCAGCAGCTGCAGCAGGGCGTGCAGCGCGGCCTGCTGCGCCAGCAGCAGTGGCTCGACCATGCGCACCAGCGCCTGCAGCTGCTGGACCCACGCCTGGTCGTGCAGCGCGGGTATGCGCTGCTGCAGGACGAAAAAGGGCAGCTGCTCACCGATGCGCGCCAGGTGCGCACCGGCGCGCGCGTGCACGCCGAGCTGGCCCATGGCGCGCTCGACCTGATCGTGGACGCGCCGCGCCTGCTGTGACGCCGTCGTGAATCCCGGGGTGGTTGCAGGCGCTTGCATGCTGCGCCGGCAGACTGCGGCTGAAGTTCCTACAATCTTCAGGTTGCCCCATCGACTGCGATGGCCCGATCACACACCCCACCACGAAGGAGAACACAACATGGAACACACCCTGCCGGCACTGCCCTATGCGATCGACGCCCTGGCCCCGCACTACAGCCAGGAGACGCTGGAATACCACCACGGCAAGCATCACAACGCCTATGTCGTGAACCTGAACAACCTGCAAAAAGGCACCGAATTCGAGGCTATGGCGCTGGAAGACATCGTCAAGAAATCGAGCGGCGGCATTTACAACAACGCGGCCCAGATCTGGAACCACACCTTCTTCTGGAGCTGCATGAAGCCCAACGGCGGCGGCGAGCCCTCCGGGGCGCTGGCTGCGGCAATCAATGCCAAGTGGGGCAGCTACGCCGCGTTCAAGGACGCTTTCATCAAGAGCGCGGCCGGTAATTTCGGCTCGGGCTGGACCTGGCTGGTCAAGAAGGCCGACGGCAGCGTAGACATCGTCAACACCGGCCCCGCCGGCACGCCGCTGACTACCGCCGACAAGGCCGTGCTGACCGTGGACGTGTGGGAGCACGCCTACTACATCGACTACCGCAACGCCCGCCCCAAGTTCCTGGAAGTCTTCATGGACAAGTTGGTGAACTGGGAGTTCGCACAGGCCAACTTCGCCTGAGCGCCGGCGCTCGCAATGGGCGCCTGCACTGCATAGAGAGCCCGCCTTTGTGCGGGCTTTTTGCCGCCTGCGATGCGCGCATGGCCGCAGGCAAAAACAAAGAGACCCGGCAGTTTTGCCGGGTTTCCCGTCTTGAGGGCTTGAGAGCGGAGAGGGCGGTTTTATTCCATTTCCATATCAACCGATTACTTTGTCGGCTTCGCTTGCCGTGTACAGCACTGTCTGCGCTTCACCTTCGCGTACTCGATCGATATAGAAAT
>PGEI01000155.1 GCA_002894305.1 Comamonadaceae bacterium CD01 | reverse complement strand
TGGCGGCAAAGCGGCGTAGGGGGCCATAGATCTCCGGCACCATGAACAACATGAACAGGCCAGCCTGCAATCCCAGGGGAGTCGATCGCAGATCCAGGTAGCCAAGATAATTGAGACCGATGTACAGGGCGACGGCCGCCACCCCCAGGGCAGCGAAAAATTCGAGTACGGCTGATGAAAGAAACGCAATGCGCAGAACGCCAAGGGTCTGTTGGCTCAGGGTGTTGCTGGCGCGGCGCACGACCTCGACTTCCGCCTGAGCTCGGCCGAACAGCTTCAGGGTGAAGGCCCCGCGCAGGCGGTCTGCAAACAGGCCGGAGAGCCGGATCATTTGCTGCTGGTGGCGACGGTTGGCTGCCTGGGCGCCCCAGCCCACGAGTGCCATGAATAATGGAATGAGGGGGACGCTCAGGAGCAGCACGGCTCCAACGATCCAGTCGATGGGGAAAAGCGCTCCGATGAAGGCCAGCGGCAGGCAGACGGCCGCGACGGCGGATGGCAGATAGCGCGCCAGGAAACCGTCGAGCCTCTCCACCTCGTCGACCATGACGCTGGCGAGTTCGCCCGACGCCCGTTGGCGGCTCCATTGGGGGCCTGCGGCAAGCAGGCGCGCGAACAGGGCTTCCCGCAGCTGGCGCTTGATCCGCTCCGCAGCCTGGCTTGCGGCAAGCCGACCGCTGTAGTCCACCAGCGCGCGGACGAGAATCAAGGTAAAAATGCCGACGATGGTGGGCCATGTGGCGGTTGGCGCAGGCCTTGCCGTGATTCCCAGCGTCAGCAGATTGGCGAGAAGCCAGGTCTGGATTGCCAGCAGCAGCCCTGTGAACAGGGGGGCTGCCAGGGCCCACCCCATGTGCCACGGCGCCTGGCGCCATCGTGAAGCCAGCCATCGCGCTGGCTGGCCTTGGCGCGGCGAGCCTCCGTCGTCTTCAGGGATGGTGGCAGGCACGGCCAGGCGGGCAGCATCCTCCGCCATACATCACTGCGCTTTTCGCTGCGATTCGGACTCGCGTAATTCGAACCACATGGCGTTCAGGATGGAGAACGTGCAGGCCAGTCCCAGGCCGAGAATCCATGAAAAATACCACATTGAGTCATCTCCGATAAAACATTGGCCACAGCATCAGGAAGTCAGTATGCATGCTCGTCCTGGATGCTTTGTTGCGTCACTTTGCCGCGCATCACCCGGTACACCCAGGTCGTATAGGCCAATACGATGGGCAGCAGCACCACGGTGGCGATCAGCATGATCCATAGCGAGGTTGCGCTCGAAGAGGCGTTCCACACGGTCAGGCTCATGTTGGGGTCGGACGAGGACGGCAGCAGGAACGGAAACAGGCTCAGTCCGAATGTCCAGATGATCCCGGCAATGCTGGCAGCCGAGCAAAGGAAGGCTGCCGCAGCCTTGCCTGACCGGACGAAAAGCACAGCCAGCGCCGCGCCGGTCAGCCCGAGAACAGGCGCGAGCCAGGCCAGCGGCCACCGCGTGTAGTTGCGCAGCCAGGCGTCGGCGGCGATGGTCACGCTGCCCCCCAAGGGGGAGGATGCGAGCTGTGTCTGAACGTGCCCCGTCAGTGCGTAGCCGTCGATGCCTTGTGCAAGCCAGACTCCCCCGATGGCAAAGAGCGCGATCAGCGCCAGGCCGCACCCCATGGCTGCGCCGCGGGCGCGCTGCGCCACCGCGCCTTCGGTCTTCCAGACAAGCAGTATCGAGCCGTGCATGGCGAGCATGCAGACGCTGAGCAGCCCGCACAGCAGTGGGAATGGCGTGAAAAGCGCGAGGAGGCTGCCCTGGTAGACCGGCCGCATGACATCGGCATCGAAGGTGAAGGGCACGCCGACGATCACGTTGCCCACGGCCACCCCGAATACCAGGGCCGCAATCACGCCGCAGGCAAAAAGCAGCAGATCCCATGTGTTGCGCCAACGCGCGTCGGGCACTTGGCTACGGTATTTGAAGCAGATTGGCCGCAGGATGAGCGTGACCAGAAGCAGCATCATCGCCAGGTAGAAGCCGGAAAACGACATGGCGTAGAGCAGGGGCCAGGCGGCGAACACAACCCCGCCGCCGACGACAAGCCAGACTTGATTGCCTTCCCAGACGGGCCCGACCACGTTCAAGGCGATACGCCGCTCAGTGTCGCTGTGTGCGACCAGGGGCAGGACGCTGGCGACCCCCAGGTCGAACCCGTCCATGATGGCAAAGGCCGTCAGCAGTACGCCCAGCAGTGCCCACCAGATGACGCGTAGCGTTGCGTAATCGAACAAAATGTGCTGTTCCATGGTTGTTCTCCCGTCAGATGGCCGCAATGGCCTGCTGTGGCTGTCTGGCCTCGCGGCGTTCGGTTGTCGGCTCGTCGGGCCCTTTGCGGATGGCGCGCAGCATCACTTTGACCCCGACGATGGCAAGGGCCGTGTAGAGCACTCCGAAAATCGTCAGGCTGATGACCAGGTCGGATACCGTCAGGCCCGAAGCCGCGTAGAACGTGGGCAACACGCCTTCGATGACCCATGGCTGCCGCCCGAATTCGGCCACGAACCAGCCACATTCGATTGCAATCCACGGCAGTGGCAGGGTCCAGAGCGCCAGGCGAAGGAATTTCCGGGACTGTTCCAGGCGCCGGGTGGAGGCTGCCCAGAAGGCAAAGGCGAAGAAACCGATGAAATAGAAGCCCAGGACGACCATCACGCGGAAAGTCCAGTAGAGTGGGGTGACTTGCGGGATGGTGCTTTCTGCCGCCCGGTCGATGTCTCGCGGACTTGCGTTGAGGATGTCGGGCCGATAGCGCTTGAGCAGCAGCGCATATCCCAGATTGGACTCGTGTGCCTTGAACCGTGCCAGCGCGGCCTCATCCTGTGGGTGCGCGCGAACCTGCTGCAAGGCGGCATAGGCGATGAGCCCGTCCTTGATGCGGCCCTCGGCCCGCTTGGTCAGATCGTCGATCCCGAGCAGTGGAGTGGACAGTGAGCGTGTGGCGATGAGCCCCATGACCCAGGGAATTTTCACATCGTAATGGTTGGTGTGATTTTTCTGATCGGGGATGGCAAACAGGTTGAAACTCGCTGGTGCCGGCTCGGTTTGCCACATCGATTCGATGGCGGCAAGTTTCATTTGTTGATGCTCGGTCGTCAGATAGCCGCTCTCGTCGCCCAGCACCACAGCCGACAGCGAGGCGGCCAGCCCGAAGCTGGCGGCAACCACCAGTGACCGTTTGGCCAGTTCATGGTGGCGGCCACGCAGCAGGAACCAGGCACTGACGGCCATGACGAACACGGCCCCCATGACGTAGCCGGCGCTGACGGTATGGACGAATTTGGCCTGCGCCACCGGGTTGAAGATAACGGCGGCGAAATCCGTCATTTCCATGCGCATCGTGGCCGGGTTGAAGCTTGCGCCTGTGGGGTTTTGCATCCAGCCGTTGGCGATCAGGATCCATAGCGCTGAGAAATTCGTGCCCAGTGCCACCAGCCAGGTCACGACCAGATGTCCGACTTTCGAGAGCCGATCCCACCCGAAAAAGAACAGCCCCACGAAGGTGGCTTCCAGGAAAAAGGCCATCAGGCCTTCGATAGCCAGCGGGGCGCCGAAAATATCGCCCACATAGTGGCTGTAGTAAGACCAGTTCATGCCGAACTGGAATTCCATGACGATGCCGGTGGCCACCCCCAGCGCGAAATTGATCCCGAAGAGATGTCCCCAGAATACCGTCATCTGCCGCCATCGGTGTTGCCCTGTCATGACATAGACGCTTTCCATGATGGCGAGCAGGAACGACAGGCCCAATGTCAATGGAACAAAAATGAAGTGGTACATGACTGTCGCGGCAAACTGGATACGCGACAGATCGGCCACGGATGGATCGATCATGGTGAGTTCTCCGGGGGGTCGGCAAAATCTTCGGCAGGGAATTCGTCTTCTGTGGGCGTGCGGCCGCGCAGACGGTTGACAATGCTCAGGGCTTTCTGGATTTTTGCGCCCATGCGCATCAGGGTTTTGAGCGTTTCTGGGGGTAGTTGGTTGATTTCGTTGAACCAGGAAGTCGCCAGTTCCATCAGTTCGAGCATCTGGGCAATGCGGTGCTGGCTGTAGCCGTCATCTTCCGACGTCGGTTTTTCGAGGAGAACGTTGCGCAGCATGGTCAACGTCGGGTCGATTTCCCGGCGGCATTTCTCTTCACAGAGGATGCGGAAGATTTCCCAGACGTCTTCCGGCGTATCGAAGTATTCACGACGGTCGCCCATTTGATGCGTCATGCGCACGAGGCGCCAGGACTGCAGCTCGCGCAGGCCTGTGCTGACGTTTGACCGGGCAAACCCCAGTGTCTGTGCGATTTCGTCGGCGTGCAGCGCCCGTGGAGACAGGAACAGCAGTGCGTAGATTTGCCCTACGGTGCGATTGACACCCCAGCGGCTTCCCATTTCGCCGAAGTGCAGGATGAAGCGTTCAGTTTGTGTTCCGAGGTTCATGTCGTGTCTATAATTCTGTGGTTTCTGAAATAACAGAAATTTCTGATAAAAATACTACTATATTTATGGTTAAGGCGACAAGCAATGAAGACGAGTCGAAGGTGTCCGCCATGAGACCGGGGGACGTGTGGTGTACTGTCCTCTGGTCAGTCACGGCTGTAAACGGCGGGTTTCACCCCGCTTTAGGTTCGATGCAGACAGCGCCGTACCCTGGCTCGGACAGCACGTGACGTGCGATGTAGACGGTGGCGAAACCGGCTGCCATGAAAAGTGCGGTAGCCGCAAGCGACCGGGGGGACAAGCGTGCCAGGCCGCACACACCGTGTCCCGAAGTGCAGCCCGAACCCAGACGTGTGCCGATGCCCACCAGAAGCCCCGCCGCCACCAGTTCGCCGTAGCCAGGGTTGATCGGCACGCGCGGCCAGTGTCCAAACAGACCAAAGAGCGCTGGCGTGATCGCAAGCCCGATCAGAAATGCCAGGCGCCAGGCGACATCCGCCGGGTGAGGCCGCAGCAGCCCGCCCAGAATGCCGGTCGGCGACACACTGTTCATGCCCGATGTAGGGACGGCGCGCACGGATTTCCCTGGCGGGAGCGCCTCAGTGTTGTATCAGTCGATTCGTCGGCTGCTGGCGTTGCCCGCCCACACCCGGCTGCTGCATTGCCACGACTACCCGTCGGCTGGTCGGCAGCCGCGGTGGGAAAGCACGGCCGCCGCGCAGTGCGCCGAAAATATCCACGTGCGCGACAGCATATCCGAGGCGCAGTTCATCGCGGCACGGCAGGCGCGTGACGCCACGTTGACGAGTTTACAAAGGCTTTTCAAAGGCAAAGCAGCCGGGGCCAACCAGTGTCCGGTCGTAATCCGTCAGCCAGAACTGATTCACCCAGCGCGTCTGAAAGCGCCACTCGGGGCTGAAGAGGCTGCGTTGCGCGGCGGTCGGGGCGTCGGGGATGCGCACGCCCGCCATGTCGAGGATCGATGGAAACACGCTGGCGCTGGCGGTGCGCTGGTCGGCATGGGCGCGCAGCGTGGCCACCCGCTCGGGAAACGCCTGACCATAGGCGCCTGAATACCAGAAGAGCGCCGGGATTTGATACTCGGGCCGGTTCTGGTGGCCGTGGCCGCGTTCGTCACAGGTGGGCGAGGGCAGGGTTTCGCCGTGATCCGAGGCGAACCACAGGGCCGAGATGGCGTGGCTGGCCTTCAGCGTGTCGATGATCCGGGCCAGGACGAAATCGGTGTAACGGATGGTGTTGTCGTAGCTGTTGAGGGTGCGTTGCCAGTCGGGCACCTGGGTGTCCCGTTGGGATTCGACCGGTTTGAAGTGTGCGAAATCAGCCGGATACCGGGCATCGTAGGCCTCGTGACTGCCCAGCATGTGCAGCACGATGAACAGATTGCCGTGGGCCCCGGCGATGGCCTGCCGCAGGGGCGCGAGCAAGGCGCCGTCCACGTTGCCGCCTTGGTTGAGGGCCGAGTAGTTCAGCCAGCGCACGTGTTCGGCCTCGCTGGCATAGACGGCGACGGTCGAGTCGTAGGGGCCTGTCGGATACTGGTTGGAAATCCACCAGGTCTCGAACCCCGCCTCGCGCATGGCGCGCACGAGGGACGCCTCTGGCCAGAGGGCCGTGCCCGGCGCCGTGGCGGGTTTGCGCGTGAGCATCACCGGCAGGGCGGTCATGGTCTGCGTGAAGGCCGACACCATGCGGCTGATGGGCACCAGGTTGGGCTCGGTGCTCAGCTCGGGATTGGTGGCGCGTGGATAGCCGAACAGCTGCCAGTGGCCGCGCTGGCTGCTTTCGCCGACCACCAGCACGTAGACCTGCCGACCGGGCGTGGGCGTGCTCAGACGCGCGCCAAAGCGGTAGTCAGCCAGCGCATCGATTGCTGCGCGCGCCGTGTATTGATAGTGGCCAAACTGGGCCAGCAGCAGTGGTGTGCCGCTGGGGTAGCCCGCCGTCAGCTGTTGCCCGATGCGGCGCAGGGCCGCGTCGGCCGTCTGTGTCAGGCGGTTTTCAGGGGCGCCGGCTTCGGGGCTGCCCTTGGCAAAGTCGGCGGCCAGGACGGCCAGCAGCGCCAGGCACGCGGCGGCCAGCACGCGGCGGCGCGTGCGCCCTTGCCAGCGCAGCCGATGGCGCCAGGCCAGCCAGGCCGCCGCCAGCGCCAC
>PGEI01000154.1 GCA_002894305.1 Comamonadaceae bacterium CD01 | reverse complement strand
GATGGCCCTTTTGATCACAACGCATCCGTCAAAAATAGCGTTAACAGGCTCTAGTCTGCCCGCGTTGCCGTGGCGCGGCAGCACGGACTCATTCGGCGGCGAAGTCCAGCGTGTAGTTTTGCGGGCCGCGCTGGGCAATCTTGCGCGCGCCCATGCGGTTGCCCAGCGCGGCGCAGCGTGCCAGCGACCAGCCGCGCTCCAGGCCGTAGAGCAGCGCACCGCGCCAGGCGTCGCCGCAGCCCGTGGGGTCAACGACCTGCTCGGGCGCGACCGGCTCGACGCGCGTGCACACGCCCTGCTCCCACACGTCGCAGCCCTGCGCGCCCAGCGTCACGGCCAGGCCGCGCACGCGCTGCGAGATGTCGGCCAGCGACCAGCCAGTGCGCTCGCTGAGCATCTTGCCCTCGTAGTCGTTGACCGCGACCCAGCTGGCCTGGCCAATGAAGCGGCGCAAGTCGTCGCCATCGAACATCGGCAGGCCCTGGCCCGGATCGAACACAAAGGGAATGCCGGCCTGCACCATTTGCGCGGCGTGCTCGATCATCGCCTCGCGCCCGTCGGGCGCAATGATGCCGATGCGCAGCGCCGCGTCGGCCTCGATGCGGTTGCCGTGCGCCAGTTGCATCGCGCCGGGGTGAAAGGCGGTGATCTGGTTGTTGTCGCGGTCGGTCATGATCATGGCCTGCGCGGTATAGGTCGTATCGGTCTGCCCGACCAGCGCGGTGTCGATGCCCAGGCTCTTGAGCCGCTGCAGATACTCGCCGCCGTCGCTGCCCAGCATGGCCATCGGCCGCGCGTCGCCGCCCAGCAGCTTGAGCGCATAGGCAATGTTGCCGGCGCAGCCGCCAAAGTCGCGCCGCAGCGTGGGCACGAGAAACGACACGTTCAGGATGTGCAGTTGCTCGGGCAGGATTTGCTGGGCGAAGCGCCCCTCAAAACCCATGATGGTGTCGAAAGCCAGCGACCCACAAATGACTGCAGCCATGGTGTTGTGTGTTCCTCGGTATCAGGGATAAAAAACCAGCAGGCGGTAGCCAGCCACCGGTGCTACGCCAGCCTGCACGCGCAGGCGCAACGTGCCGCTCCAGCTGGCTCGCGCCTGCATCTGCGCAGGCGCCGCCATTTGCTGCGCCTGGATCACGCGGCGCAGCAGCGGCCGGCCCTGCTCGTCGGTCAGCGTCAGCTCCAGCGCGGGCGTGGCGACGGCCATGTCCGCCTGGTTGCGCAGATCCAGCCGCAACTCGTAGGTTGCGGCCGCGCCGTCGACCTGGAGAAAGCTGGAGCCATCGATCACCACGGCGTCGATGCGCCGCGGCGCCTGCACCGTGCACTGCAGCGGCTCGCACAGCGCGGCCAGCAGCGGGCGCAGCACCGGGTAGCGCGCGGCCAGCATGTCGCGCTCGTGTACCAATACCTGAAGCGCCAGCGCGGCCAGCAGCACCAGCGCCAGCACCACCAGCGCCAGGCGCACCAGCGGCCTGCGCCAGAACGCCTGGCGGCGCGCGGCGCGCACGAACTGCGGCTCGGCCACGCCTGCGTCGTCATGCGCTGCGGCATCCGGGGCCCAAGCGTCCGCGGCGGGCATATCTGCCGCCTCGTCGGCTGTGTCGTCCAGCGCCGTTGCGCCGTGCTCCGGAAAATTCTGTTCTGCCTCGCCCGGCTCCGCTGCTTCCGGCTCTGCTGTGTCCGGTTCTGCGGGCGTTGCTACTTCCGACTCCTGCGGGTTCTGCTCGGCCATCTCGCCGCGCTCGGCGTCCGCCGTGCCGACATCGGCCTGCTCCCCCACGGCCTCCAAGGTCGCGCCATCCGGGGCTTCCGCCGGAATCCAGGAGGGCTCGGCGCCAGCCGCGTGCTCCATCTGTGCATCGGACAGCGGCGTGAAAACATCTTCCCCCTCGTCCTCATCGGGGGAGAACCCGCTGAGGAGATCCAGCTCACCCTCGTCGTCCGCCGCGCCGTTCACGCCGTCATCGACGGGTGACGGATCGTGCGCGGGCATGGGCTGCTCGTCGCTGCCCTCTGGCAACAATGCCGCTTCCCACTGCGGCCCGGCCACGTGCTCCGAATCCGGCTTCGGTTCCGCTTCGGCGTCGGTTTCCGTGCTGTCCGGCGGCGCACCGTTCTCACGGGCGCTGCGCCAGACCTGCGGCGCCGAGGCATCGGCGACTGGTTGCGGCGGCACCTGCGGCGCCTGCCACAGGTGCTGTCGTGCCTCGAACACCTCGTGGCACTGGCCGCAGCGCACCCAGCCATCGGAAATGCGCAATTGGTCGGCCACCACCTTGAAGGCGGTCTGGCAGTGCGGGCAGCGGGTGATCTGGCTCATCGAGGGGGCATTGTAGGCAGGCACCCAACCGCGTTCGCGATGGCCTGCCGGGCCTTGTTCAGGCGGCCGCGCGCTGCGCCGTCATTAGTATCCAGCCGTCGTCGCTGTCTGCCACGCCCAGCTGCAGCCATGGCGCGTAGGCCTGTTGCAGCTCCTCGGCCTGGCGCTCCAGAATGCCGGCCAGCACCAGATGGCCGCCGGCGGCGACGTGGGCGCACAGCAGCGGTGCCAGCACCTTGAGCGGCGTGGCCAGGATGTTGGCCAGCACCGTGCCGTACAGGCCCTGGGCGCGCTCGGGCAGGCCGGCGTTCAACTGCACGCCGTTGGCCTGGGCGTTGTCCAGCGTGGCCTGCACCGCGGCCGGGTCGATGTCGACCGCGTCGATGTCCAGCGCGCCGAACTTGGCCGCGCCAATGGCCAGAATGCCCGAGCCGCAGCCGTAGTCGAGCACGCGCCCAAGGCGGCCCGCCGGCCGCTGCGCAATCCAGCGCAAGCACATGCGCGTCGTCGGATGCGTGCCGGTGCCAAACGCCATGCCCGGATCCAGGCGGATGCTGCGCGTGGCCTGCGCCGACAGCTCGTGCCAGCTGGGCACGATCCAGAAGTCGGGCGTGATCTCCACCGGCGCAAACTGCGACTGGGTGAGGCGTACCCAGTCCTGCTCGGCCACCGGCTGCACCGACTGGACGCTGCAGCCGGCAAAAAAATCCTGCAGCCCGAGCAAGGCGGCCGCCTCGCGCGCAGCGTCTTCGGTGCCAAACAGCGCTGCCACGCGGCTGCGCTGCCAGCCTTCGCGGTCGACGGGCATGCCGGGCTCGCCAAACAGCGCCTGCTCGGCCGCGGTGTCGGCGTCGGCGTCCTCGACCGACACGCTGAGCGCCTGCAGCGCCATCAGCGCGTCGCTCACGATCTCGACCCGCTCCTCGGGGCACAGCAGGCGCAGCTCAAACATGATTTTTCCCTTGGCTTGGCATCACAAAAAAACAGGCAGCCATTGCCTGGCTGCCCGTGTCGGCGTTGCTTGCAAAAACGCCATCAGCGGCTGCGCTGCGACAGCCACTCCTCCAGGTAGTGGATGTTGGTGCCGCCGTCGACGAACTTGGCATCGACCATCAGCTCCTTGTGCAGCTCGATGTTGGTGTTGATGCCTTCGACCACCATCTCCAGCAGCGCTGTGCGCATACGCGCCAGCGCCTGCTCGCGCGTGTCGCCGTGCACGATGATCTTGCCGATCATCGAGTCGTAGTTGGGCGGCACGAAGTAGTTGGAGTAGGCGTGCGAGTCCACGCGCACGCCGGGGCCGCCGGGGGCGTGCCACGTCGTGATGCGCCCGGGCGACGGCAGGAATTTGTACGGATCCTCGGCGTTGATGCGGCACTCGATGGCGTGGCCCTTGATCTGGATGTGGCGCTGCGAGAACGGCAGCTTCTCGCCGGCAGCCACCATGATCTGCGTTCGCACGATGTCCACGCCGGTAATCCATTCGGTCACCGGGTGCTCGACCTGCACGCGCGTGTTCATCTCGATGAAATAGAACTCGCCGTTCTCGTACAGGAATTCGAAGGTGCCCGCGCCGCGGTAGCCGATCTTCTTGCAGGCGGCGACACAGCGCTCGCCCACCTTTTCGATGAGCTTGCGCGGAATGCCTGGCGCCGGCGCCTCCTCGATCACCTTCTGGTGGCGCCGCTGCATCGAGCAGTCGCGCTCGCCCAGGTAGACCGCATTCCTGTGCTTGTCGGCCAGGATCTGGATCTCGACGTGGCGCGGGTTCTGCAGGAATTTCTCCATGTAGACGGCCGGATTGCCAAAGGCGGCGGACGCCTCGGCCTTGGTCATCTGCACCGCGTTGACCAGCGCCGCCTCGGTGTGCACCACGCGCATGCCGCGCCCACCTCCGCCGCCGGCGGCCTTGATGATGACCGGGTAGCCGACGCTCTTGGCGATGCGCCGTATTTGCACCGGGTCGTCAGGCAGCTCGCCGTCCGAGCCCGGAACGCAGGGCACGCCCGCCTTGATCATGGCCTGCTTGGCCGAGACCTTGTCGCCCATGATGCGGATCGACTCGGGCGTCGGGCCGATGAACTGGAAGCCGCTTTTCTCGACGCGCTCGGCAAAATCGGCGTTCTCGGCAAGAAAGCCGTAACCGGGGTGAATCGCCTCGGCGTCGGTCACCTCGGCCGCCGAGATGATGGCCGGCATGTTCAGGTAAGACAGAGGAGACGGCGCCGGGCCTATGCACACCGCCTCGTCGGCCAGCTTGACGTACTTGGCGTCGCGGTCGGCCTCGGAGTAGACCATCACCGCCTTGATGCCCAACTCGCGGCAGGCGCGCTGAATGCGAAGAGCAATCTCTCCCCTGTTGGCAACCAGAATTTTCTTGAACATAGGCTGGGCCGCCTTATTCGATGATGAACAGCGGCTGGCCGTATTCCACTGCCTGGCCGTTCTCGCCCAGGATGCGCGTGACGGTGCCGCCCTTGTCGGCCTCGATCTCGTTCAAGATCTTCATGGCCTCGATGATGCACAGCGTCTCGCCTTCCTTGACCTGTGAGCCCACCTCGACGAAAGACTTGGCGCCTGGGCTGGGCGAGCGGTAGAACGTGCCCACCATGGGCGACTTGACCACGTGGCCATTGATGGCCGGTGCTGCCGGTGCCGGCAGTTCGGCCACCGGGGCTGCCGGCGCGGCCGCCGCTGCAGGTGCTGCCTGCACAGGGGCGGCCACCACCTGCTGCACCACCGTGCCGCTGCTCTTGACGATGCGAACCTTGCCCTCGGCTTCGGTGATCTCGAGTTCGGACACATTCGACTCGGAAACCAGGTCAACAAGGGTTTTGAGTTTGCGCAAATCCATGGGAGCTCCAACAACGAAACAAGAGGCGGGAATGTACCTCAAAATTCGTTTATTGCAACGAATTACTCTTAATTTACGGCATTTACACGACCAAACACGCCGCACGCCGCTCTTCGGGCTGCAAGACGCACAGTGAAACAGACGCCAACTGTGGTCAAGACACGCGTTCGTGCGTGCCCGGCCCGATCCATCCCTTCACAGCGAGGCCACCCACCGATCCAGGTCATCCTCCTTGAGCTGGCCCATTTTACGCTGGGCGATGCTCCCGTCTGCAGCAAACAGAATGGAGAAAGGCAGGCCGCCCACATCGTTGCCCAGGTCGCGCGAGAACTGCGTGGCCGTCGCCTGCCCCAGCGCCAGCGGAAAATCCAGCGCCATGCGCTGCAAAAATTTGTGCACGTTGCCCGGTTGGTCAATCGCCAGACCCAGCACCTGCCAGCCCTTGTCCCGGTGCTGGTGATAGAAGCTGTTGAGCAGCGGCAGCTCCTCCACGCAGGGCGGGCACCAGGTAGCCCAGAAGTTCAGCAGCAAGGGCTTGCCGGCAAAGGCCTGCATCGCCACTGGCACGCCGTCGATCCCGTCGAACTGCGCTGCCCAGAAGGCATCGAGCACGCCGTCGGCCAGCCCCGACGGCTGCATGCGCCACCACCCCCAGCCCGCGCCCGCCAGGCCGGCGACGGCGCCCAGGCCATAGGTCAGCAGGCGCCGGCGCCCAGTCATGCCCTTGGCCAGCGCGCCCTGAGGCTCGCCCGAAGGCGGAATAAAAGAGGAGTCATTCGTCGTCATCGCAGCCTCGCCGTCTCGTTGGTCGCCGCCTCGCCGGCCTGCATCAGGCGGCGCACCGCCTGAGCGTCGCCGCGCGGCGCGCGCCCGCGCACATCCGGGCGCAGTGCGCCGCGCAGGTCGTCATGGTCGTAAATCATCAGGTGCACGCCGACGAAACCGCCCAGCGCATCGCAGCGCACGTCCAGCCCCAGCACGTCGACGCCTTTGCCATGCAGCCCAGCCACCTGCCCCACCTGGTAGTCCACGCCCTGGTTGATCAGCGCGATCTCGGCGGCCTTGGGGTCGTCGCAGAACAGCGCCAGCTGAATGTCGGACAGGCGCGTGGCCGTGCCATACCAGACGGCGCCGCACAGATAGGGATGAAACGCATCCAGGCGCTGCATCCATTGCAGCGCCAGCGCGCGCAGCGTCTGCAGCTCGAAGGGCTGGGTGTCGGCGCAAAACAGCGCAATGTGCTCGCGCACCGCGTCCTCAACCACCTCGTTGCCCGGCAGCGGCGTGCGCGCCGGCAGGCCCAGCTCGCGTACCGCGCGGCGCTTGGCTGCGCCCCAATCCTGGCCTTCTTCCACGATCAGGCGCGCCGCGGTGGCGGCAATCTCCAGGGCAATCGGATGATCCATGGCGCGATTGTGGCCCAGCCGCCCCGGCGCCACGCCATGCCGGGCGGCACATCGGGGCTTTGCCGCCCCTGGGACTTGAGCGGCGCCGCCCTAGGGATGCTCTGAATAACTCACCTCCAGGCGTGCTACGTCTGGGCTATTTT
>PGEI01000153.1 GCA_002894305.1 Comamonadaceae bacterium CD01 | reverse complement strand
ATAAAGATCTGCCGGGCGGCGCCCGCCCCAGTAGAGCACGGCCGGGCGGCGGTCGTCGCGCGCGAGCATGCCTTCGACCATGGCCTTGATGGGGGCAAAGCCCGTGCCACTGGCCAGGAAGACGATGGGCCGATCGTCGTCACGCAGGAAAAACGACCCCAAGGGCCCTTCGATGCGCAGGATGTCGCGCGCCTTGAGCGGTTGATCGGTGCCGCCAAACAGCCGATCGGTAAAAGCCCCGCCCGGCATGTGACGCACGTGCAGCTGCACGCGATGGTCGTGCACCTGCGCGCATGCCATGGAATAGCTGCGCCGACTGCCGTCCTTGAAGAGGAATTCGAGATACTGGCCCGGCTGAAAATTGAAGGCTTCGGCGGACGGCAGCTGCAAGGTGAGCTCGATGACGTCGGTGGCCAGCGGCGTGAGCGCCTGCACCCGCACCGGCATCTTGCGCACGACGATGTCGCCACGCATCCGCACTTCTTCGGCCTCGATGCAGAGGTCGGATGTGGGACGCGCCTGGCAGAACAGGGTGTAGCCCTGGGCCAGGTCGGCGGCATCCAGAATGCGCTCGGGCGCCACCCCGGCTTCGTAGCTGCCCGACACCACCTTGCCGCGGCAGGTCGAACACGTGCCGTTGCGACAGCTGTAGGGCAACACCATGCCGGCGGCCAGGGCGGCATCGAGTATGGTCTGGCCGGGC
This sequence comes from Comamonadaceae bacterium CD01, assembly GCA_002894305.1. Taxonomy (GTDB): domain Bacteria; phylum Pseudomonadota; class Gammaproteobacteria; order Burkholderiales; family Burkholderiaceae_C; genus Comamonas_C; species Comamonas_C faecalis. The sequence continues at coordinate 6,046 of PGEI01000153.1, read as the reverse complement.
TCGGCGATGAAATCCCGACCCGCTGGCTGCACCGAGACCTTGAAGCTCATGAGGCATTCCACAAAAAAATGTCACAGAAGCAGGCATTCTATCGCGCGTGAACCGCCCGGCCTACTTGGCAAACAGGCTGGGCTGCTTGATCTTCACATCCAGCAGCTTGCCCTTGCGCGCCCGGCGCCCGGTGTACTCGGCCAGATCGTCCGGCGACAGCACGAGTTCAGTGTCGCGGGCGCGATAGACGCCGCGCAGCACGAGCCCCGTGGGCCCCACCCCGGCCCATTGGGCCAGACGGTCGCCGGTATCCAGCCCCATGAGAATGGTGCCGCGCCCACCGCCCGAGAGCACCTTGAACTCGTCCAGCGCCACCACGAGGAACTTGCCTTTCTCGCTGAACAGGGCCACGGCCTGGTCGTCGGCGCGCAACAGCAGCGGCTTGAGCAGGGTGTCGCCCTTTTCGACCGTGATGAACTGCTTGCCCGCATGCTGGCGCGTGGCCAGGTCGCCCACGCGCGCCACGAAGCCGTAGCCCGAGGCCACGCCCAGCAGCACGCGCTGCTCGGGCGGCGCCACCAGCATGTGCACGATGCGGCTGCCCGCCTCCAGCGTCAGCATCGCGGTGACGGGCTGACCATCGCCCCGGGCCGACGGCAGGCTGGACACCGGCACGCAATAGCTGCGCCCAGTGCTGGAGAGGGCCAGCAGGTCTTGCGTGCTGCGGCATTCGACCACGTCGTAGAGCGCATCGCCGGTCTTGAAGCTGAACTGGCTGGCGTCGTGCCCATGGCCCTGGCGCACACGCAGCCAGCCCTTTTGCGACATGACGACGGTGACCGGTTCGTCAACCACCTGCGCTTCCAGCACGGCCCGGTCGGCAGCCTCGATGAGCGTGCGCCGATCGTCGCCGTACTGCTTGGCGTCGGTCTCGATCTCGCGGATCATCAGGCGCTTGAAGGCCTCGGGGTTGTCCAGCAGATCCTGCAAGGCCTGTTGGTCTTCACGCTTCTGGGCCAGCTCTTGTTCGATGCGGATGCCCTCCAGGCGGGCCAGCTGGCGCAAGCGCATTTCCAGAATGTCGTCGGCCTGGCGTTCACTGAGCGCAAAGCGTTGCATCAGCGCGGCGCGCGGCTCTTCGGCCTCGCGGATGACGCGGATGACCTCATCGACGTTGAGGTAGACGATGCTGCGCCCTTCCAGGATGTGGATGCGGTCGAGCACCTTGTCGAGCCGGTGGCGCGTACGCCGCGTGACGGTCTGCGCGCGAAACGCCAGCCAGGATTCGAGCACCTGGCGCAGGCTGCGCTGGCCGGGCCGCCCATCGGTATCGATGCACACCAGGTTGAGCGACACATTGCCTTCCAGGCCGGTGCGCACCAGCAGGAGATTGACGAATTCCGTGCGGTCGATGGTGCGCGACTTGGGCTCGAACACCAGGCGCACGGGCGCATCCTTGCCCGATTCGTCGCGCACGGTGTCGAGCAGACCCAGCACCAGGGCGCGGTTTTGCTGCTGCTCGGCCGACAGCGTCTTTTTGCCCGCGCGCGGCTTGGGGTTGGTCAGTTCTTCGATGGTTTCGAGGATTTTCTGCGACGAAGCGCCGGGCGGCAGTTCGGTGACCACCAGCTGCCACTGGCCGCGCGCCAGTTCTTCAAAGTGCCAGCGCGCCCGCGCCTTCAGTGTGCCGCGCCCCGTGGCGTAGATTTGCGCGATGTCCTCGGGCGCGGAGATGATCTGTCCGCCGCCGGGAAAATCCGGCCCTGGCACCAGGGCGTAGAGATCGGCATCATCCAGCCCAGGCTTGCGCAACAGCGCCACGCAGGCCTTGGCCACTTCGCGCAGATTGTGCGAGGGGATTTCGGTGGCCATGCCCACAGCGATGCCCGAAGCACCGTTGAGCAGCATGATGGGCAGGCGCGCGGGCAGGCACACCGGCTCTTGCTGGCTGCCGTCGTAGTTGGGCGTGAAATCGACCGTGCCCTCGTCGAGCTCGTCGAGCAGCAGGCGCGAAAACGGCGTCAGGCGCGCTTCGGTATAGCGCATGGCCGCGGCGTTGTCGCCGTCGCGCGAACCAAAATTACCCTGACCATCGATGAGCGGATAGCGCAGCACGAAGTCTTGCGCCATGCGCACCATGGCATCGTAGGCGGCCTGATCGCCGTGCGGATGATACTTGCCCAGCACGTCGCCCACCACCCGGGCCGACTTCACGGGCCGGGCCTGCGGCCCCAGCCCCATGGCGTCCATGGCATACAGAATGCGCCGCTGTACGGGTTTCTGGCCGTCCGACACCTCGGGCAGGGCGCGTCCGCGCACCACCGAAACGGCGTAATCCAGGTAGGCCTGTTCGGCATACTGGGCCAGCACCAGCGATTCATCACCGCCTGCATCCGGCAGGCTCGGCATGTTTGCATCCATCGGTTTTCCTTACACGTCCAGTTCGGCCAGGTTGCCCTTTTCTTCGAGCCAGCTGCGCCGCTGATTGGCCTCGCCGCGCGCCATCAGCATGTCGAACATCCGTACCGAATCCGGACGCCCGGTGTCACCGTGGCGCACCCGCGCCAGACGGCGCGTGTCCGGGTTCAGCGTGGTGTCCCAGAGCTGCTCGGCATTCATCTCGCCCAGGCCCTTGAAGCGGCTGATGCGCCAGGCGCCTTCGCGTACGCCTTCGCCGCGCAGCTTTTCCTGCACGGCATCGAGTTCGAGCTGATCAAGACAGTACAGCTTGCGCGCCGGGCGCTTGCCTGCGGCGGGCACGTCCACCCGAAACAGCGGCGGGCGGGCGATATACACATGGCCCGCTTCGATGAGGCGCGGGAAATGGCGCAGGAACAGCGTCAGCAGCAAGACCTGAATGTGCGCGCCATCGACGTCGGCATCCGACAGAATGCAGATGCGCCCATAGCGCAGGCCCGACAGATCGACGTCCTGCCCCGGCGCGTGGGGATCGACGCCGATCGCCACGGAAATATCGTGGATTTCGTTGTTGGCAAAGAGGCGGTCGCGCTCGACCTCCCAGGCGTTCAGGATTTTGCCGCGCAAGGGCAAAATGGCCTGAAATTCTTTGTCGCGCCCCATCTTGGCCGAGCCGCCCGCCGAATCGCCCTCGACCAGAAACACTTCGGTGCGCGCGGCGTCCGACGATTCGCAATCGGTGAGCTTGCCCGGCAGCACCGCCACGCCCGAGCCCTTGCGCTTTTCCACCTTGCGCGCCGCCCGGGTGCGCGCCTGCGCCTGGCCGATGGCCAGTTCGGCCAGGCGCTTGCCGTATTCCACGTTGGCGTGCAGCCAGAGTTCCAACGCATTGCGCACGAAACCGCCCACCAGGCGCACGGCGTCGCGGCTGTTCAGCCGCTCTTTGATCTGCCCCTGGAACTGCGGGTCGAGCACCTTGGCCGACAACACGAAACTGGCCCGGGCAAAGACGTCTTCAGGCAACAAGCGGATGCCCTTGGGCAGCAGATTGTGCAGCTCGGCAAACGACTTGACCGCCGTGAACAGGCCCTCGCGCAGGCCCGATTCGTGCGTGCCACCCGCGGGCGTGGCGATCAGGTTGACGTACGACTCGCGCACCACCGCGCCTTCGGCCGTCCAGGCCAGCACCCACTGGGCGCCCTCGCCCAGCGCGTACTGCTCGTCGTCTTCGGCGGCGTACTGCTGGCCGGCAAACAGCGGCACCAGGGGCTCGGTGCCCGCCAAGGCCTCGCTCAGGTAACCCTTCAGGCCCGCCTCGTAGTGCCATTCGCGCTGCTGGCCCGATTTTTCCAACGTCAGCGTGACGCGCGTGCCGGGCAGCAGCACGGCCTTGCTGCGCAGGGCGTGTTCAAGCTCGCCCAGCGGGATCTGCGCCTGGTCGAAATAGCGGGCGTCGGGCCAGGCGCGCACGCGCGTGCCCGAGCGGCGCTTGCCCACGGCCCCCACCTGGCGGAGCGGTTCGACCACGGCCCCATCGGCAAAGACGATGCGGTATTCGCCGCCGTCGCGCCACACCGTGACTTCCAGCCGACCAGACAGCGCGTTGGTGACCGACACCCCCACCCCGTGCAGACCGCCCGAAAACGCGTAGGCGCCGCCGTCAGCCTTGTTGAATTTGCCGCCCGCGTGCAGGCGCGTGAACACGAGTTCGACCACCGGCGCGTGTTCTTCGGGGTGCTCGCCCACCGGGATGCCGCGCCCGTCGTCTTCCACCGACACGCTGCCATCGGCATGCAGCGTGACGGCAATGCGGTGGCCAAAGCCCGCCAGGGCCTCGTCCGCCGCGTTGTCGATCACTTCCTGGACGATATGCAGCGGATTGTCGGTGCGCGTATACATCCCGGGCCGCTGGCGTACTGGCTCCAGCCCCTTCAGAACCCGAATCGACGATTCGTCGTAGCGTGCAGTGCTCACGAATATGCCCCATCAACCATCAAAAAGACCACCATTTTACGAAGATAATGGTATGCTTATCGACATCGGGCCCGCCGCGCCCCGCTGCGCGATTACACAATCTGGCCCCCGCCTTCCCTTTTCCAGCATTTGCGCACTGACCGCACACACTATGAGCGACTCCATCAAGCACGTAAGCGACACGTCCTTCCAGGACGACGTGCTCCAATCCGATCTTCCCGTTCTCGTCGACTACTGGGCCGAATGGTGCGGCCCCTGCAAGATGGTCGCCCCGCTGCTCGATGAAGCCGCTAAGCAATACCAGGGCCGGGTCACCATCGCCAAGCTCAACGTCGATGACAACCCCGACAGCGCCAGCAAGTACGGCATCCGTGGCATCCCCACGCTCATGCTGTTCAAAGACGGCAAGGTTGCCGCCACCAAGGTGGGCGCCCTGTCCCGTAGCCAGCTGCAGGCGTTTCTCGACGAATCCCTCTAGTCTCCCCTACCTGTTGCGTTGACCTCACGCGCGGGCCCGTTCCTGGCCCGCCGTCAACCCGACGTTTGTTTCTTCCTTTTCTCCCTTTCCCATGCACCTGAACGAACTCAAAGCGCTGCACGTTTCGCAGCTGCTCGACATGGCCGCCGGTCTCGAGATCGACAACGCCAGCCGGCTGCGCAAACAGGAACTGATGTTTGCCATCATGAAACGCCGCGCCAAGCAGGGCGAACAGATCTTCGGTGACGGCGTGCTCGAGGTGCTGCCCGACGGCTTCGGTTTCCTGCGCTCGCCAGACACCTCGTACCTGGCCAGCACCGACGACATCTACATCTCGCCGTCGCAAATCCGCCGCTTCAACCTGCACACCGGCGACTCCATCGAGGGCGAGGTGCGCACCCCCAAAGACGGCGAACGCTACTTCGCGCTGGTCAAGGTCGACAAGGTCAACGGCATGCAGCCCGAGGCCATCAAGCACCGGATCATGTTCGAGAATCTCACGCCGCTGCACCCCGACGTGCCGATGGTGCTCGAACGCGACATCAAGAGCAAAGAAAACATCACCGGGCGCATCATGGACATCTTCGCCCCCATCGGCAAGGGTCAGCGCGCGCTCATCGTCGCCAGCCCCAAGTCGGGCAAGACCGTGATGATGCAGCACATCGCGCACGCCATCACCAGCAACTATCCCGATGCCGTCATGATCGTGCTGCTGGTGGACGAGCGCCCGGAAGAAGTCACCGAGATGCAGCGCACCGTGCGCGGCGAGGTGGTGGCCTCCACGTTCGACGAGCCGGCCACCCGCCATGTGCAGGTCGCCGAAATGGTCATTGAGAAGGCCAAGCGCCTGGTTGAGTTAAAAAAGGACGTTGTCATTCTGCTGGATTCGATCACCCGGCTGGCACGCGCCTACAACACCGTGGTTCCGGCCTCGGGCAAGGTGCTCACCGGCGGGGTCGATGCCAATGCCCTGCAGCGTCCCAAGCGCTTCTTCGGTGCCGCGCGCAACCTTGAAGAAGGCGGCTCGCTCACCATCATCGGCACGGCCCTGATCGAAACCGGCAGCCGTATGGACGAAGTGATCTACGAGGAATTCAAGGGCACCGGCAACTCCGAAGTGCACCTCGAACGCCGATTGGCCGAGAAACGTATTTACCCGGCCATCAACCTGAACAAATCCGGCAC
>PGEI01000152.1 GCA_002894305.1 Comamonadaceae bacterium CD01 | reverse complement strand
AAAAATCCATCGGTTTTATTTGTCGCATCAAGCATCGAACACTGCACTAGCGCGACAACCCCACGCCGGCCCAGCCGCCAAGGAGACAAGACCATGCCCCTCGCCTACCCCGCCACCGCCGCCGACTGGCGCCGCCTCGCCCAACAGCGCCTGCCGCGCTTTCTGTTCGACTACATCGACGGCGGCGCCGGCGACGAAGCAACGCTGGCCACCAACGTGCAGGACTTCTGCTCCGTGCGGCTGCGCCAGCGCGTCATGGTCGACGTGCAGCAGGTGGACACGCGCACCCGGCTGGCCGGGCAGGACTGCGCCATGCCGCTGGCACTGGCGCCCGTGGGCCTGGCGGGCATGATGGCGCGCCGCGGCGAGGCTCGGGCCGCACGCGCGGCCGCAGCGGCCGGCCTGCCGTTCACGCTGTCGACCGTCGGCATCTGCCCGCTCGATGAGGTGACGGCCGCCGCCGGCGCGCCGCCCTGGTTCCAGCTCTACATGCTGCGCGACCGCGGCGCGGTGCAGGCCATATTGCACAAGGCCTGGGCTGCAGGCACGCGCACGCTGGTGTTCACCGTCGACCTGCCCACCACCGGCGTGCGCCACCGCGACACGCGCAACGGCATGGCGCACGGCGGCACGCGCGCCGCGCTGCTGCGCATCAGCCAGGTGCTGGCGCGCCCGGGCTGGGTGCGGCGCGTGGCGCTGGGCGGCAAGCCGCTGACCTTTGGCAACCTGGCCGATCAGGTGCCCGGCGGGCATGACCTGAACGCCTTCAAGGCCTGGGTGGACGCGCAGTTCGACGCCAGCGTCACCTGGCGCGACATCGCCTGGCTGCGCCAGCAGTGGCAGGGGCGCTTGCTGATCAAGGGCGTGCTGGACGCCGAGGACGCCCGCGCCGCCGTGGACAGCGGGGCCGACGGCATCGTCGTCTCCAACCACGGCGGGCGCCAGCTCGACGGCGTGGCGTCCACCATCCGCGCGCTGCCGGCCATCGCACAGGCGCTGGGCGGGCAGACCGAGCTGCTGCTCGACGGCGGCGTGCGCAGCGGCGTCGACGTGTTCAAGGCGCTGGCCCTGGGCGCGCACGGCGTGCTGATCGGCCGGCCCTGGGTCTGGGCGCTGGCCGGCGGCGGCGAGTCCGGCGTGCGCAGCCTGCTGCAGGGCTGGCAGCGCGAGCTGGCCGTGGCCATGATGCTGGCTGGCGTGACCCGCGTGCAGGACATCGGGGCGCAGCACCTGGACGGCCCGTTCTTTCAACCCCATTGAGCAGGCCAGGCCTGCGCAGACAGCCATCAAAAAAGGAGACACCATGAACGGCGCACACGCACTGATGAAGACCCTGGCCGACGCCGGCATCGAGGTCTGCTTCTCCAACCCCGGCACCAGCGAGATGCACTTCGTCGCCGCGCTCGACGCCGAGCCGCGCATGCGCGCCGTGCTGGCGCTGTTCGAGGGCGTGGCCACCGGCGCGGCCGACGGCTACGCCCGCATGGCCGGCAAACCCGCCGCCGTGCTCTTGCACCTGGGCTGCGGCCTGGGCAACGGGCTGGCCAACCTGCACAACGCGCGCAAGGGCAAGGTGCCCATCGTCAACATCGTCGGCGACCACGCCACCACCCACGTGCAGTACGACGCGCAGCTGCAGTCCGACATCGAGACCGTGGCGCGCAACGTCTCGCCCGGCTTCGTGCGCACCTCGCAAACGACGGCCGCGCTGTGCCAGGACGCGGTGGACGCTGTTCAAGCAGCGCGCGGCCTGCCCGGCCAGGTAGCCACGCTGATACTGCCGGCCGACGTGTCGTGGGGCGAAGGCGGCCAGCCCTGCCCGCCCCCGCCGCAGCCCGCCTCGCCCGCAGCGGATGACGCCACCGTGCAGGCGATTGCCGCGCTGGTGAAGAACGGCAAAAAGACCGCGCTGCTGCTGGGCGGCCACGCGCTGCGCGAGCCGGCGCTGCTGGCCGCCGCGCGCATTGCCGCGCACAGCGGCGTGCAGCTGCTGGCCGAAGTCTTCCCCACGCGCATGGAGCGCGGCGCGGGCCTGCCCGCGGTCGAGCGCATCGCCTACCTGGCCGAGATGGCAGGCGTGCAGCTCGCGCCGATCGAGCAGCTCATTCTTGTCGACGCCAAGGCGCCCGTCTCCTTCTTCGCCTACCCCGGCAAGAAAAGCTATCTGGTACCCGACAGCTGCAGCGTCCACACCCTGGCCACACCCGCGCAGGACGCCGCCGCCAGCCTGCGGCAGTTGGCCGATGCGCTGGGCGCCAGCCAGACCCCGCCCCGGCTGCAAGCGCCCCGGCGCCCCGAGCGCCCGCGCGGGCGCCTGACCGCGCCCAAGGTCTGCAAGGCCGTGGGCGCACTGCTGCCGGACAACGCCATCGTGATCGACGAGTCCATCACCAGCGGCCTGATGCTGGGCGTGATGACTCAAGGTGCCCCGCGCCACGACCTGATCACCCTCACCGGCGGCGCCATCGGCCAGGGCCTGCCCAATGCCGTGGGCGCGGCCATTGCCTGTCCCGACCGGCCGGTGATCGCACTGATCGGCGACGGCACCGCGATGTACACGATCCAGGCGCTGTGGACCATGGCGCGCGAGGGGTTGAACGTGACGGCCATCATCTTCAACAACGCCAGCTATTCGGTGCTGGGCGTCGAGCTCGACCGCGTCGGCGCGGGCGAAGGCGGGCCCAAGGCCCAATCGCAGCTCGACCTGCACGGCCCGCAGCTCAACTTTGCCCAGCTGGCCCAGGGCATGGGCGTGCATGCGACACGCGCACAAACGGCCAATGACTTCTGCCAGGCGCTGGAATACGCGTTGGCCCAGCCCGGCCCGCACCTGATCGAGGCGCTCGTTCCCGAGTCGCTCGCCGGTGCCAAGCGCCGCGTGCTGCCCTGGCTGCTCAAGTCCCTGCCCAACCTGCCCCAGCCGGTGGCGCAGACGCTCAAGCGCAAGATTGCGCCGTGACGCGCAAAGAATCGGGGGTCAGGCCAGCGATCGGCGTCACCGCCCGTCGGGCAGCCGCTCGGCGGCGTAGCTGTTCAGCACATGGCCGCTCTTGTCGAAGACGACGGTGAAGTCCATGCGCCGCGTGCCGTCGGCCCAGTTCCAGTACCACTCGCCCTGCTGCTTGAGCTCATAGAACACCTGGCGCGCGGGCTTGCCCAGCAGGCGGTGCACCTGCTCCTCGGTCATGCCCGGCTGCACGCGCTCGAAATGGTGGGGCGACAGCACTTGCTCGATGGCGCGCAGCACGCCGTCGGAGCCGATGGTGATCATGTAGTTGCGCTCGCCCGCGGGCTGGCGGTTGTACTCGAAGGTGCGCGCGCCGTCCGCGTCCTGCCAGATGCGCTCGGGCTCGCCAAAGCGCTGGCGCACCTGCGCTTCGGTGGAGACGCCCTCCTCCAGCTCGGAGATGCTTTTCTGGTCACAGCCGGGCAGCAGTGCGCACAGCGCCAGCAGCGCCGCACCGGCGCGTCGGAAGGGTTGCAGCAGGGACATCGTCAGGCTTTCAGCAGCTTGGCCGGCTAAAATGGCCGGCTGCAGCACAGGTTGCATGCGCTGCGCCGCCCGGCCCCATGCCCGGCGGCGCAGCGCGCAACCTTACCCGATTCCTCCTGTATTTCGTTGTGACCACCATGTCGTTTTTCCAGCGCGCCCACTACCTGTCCGACACCACGCAGTTCCTGCAGCAGCTCAAGGACAAAAAGCCCGACATGGAGCAGAAACAGCGCGAAGGCCGCGAACTGCTGTGGGACAAGAAAGTCGACCGCAGCCTGTGGCAGGAATACCGCGCCGCGCGCGTGCCGCAGAAGTCCTACGTCTACTACTCCTACAGCGCATCCGACCGCAGCACGCCCACGCGCTGAGCGCGCGCGGATGCTGCGCGTGCACCCTGTCTGAATGAATGGGCCACACCGCCACGCCTGAGCGCCAGGACAGCGCGCACGCCCCCCCGCCCGCCGACGCGGTCGACCCCGTGGCGCTGGCCCGCCTGTATGGCGAGCCGCTGTTTGCGCTGCCACAGGACTTGTACATCCCGCCCGACGCGCTGGAGGTGTTTCTGGAGGCCTTCGAGGGGCCGCTCGACCTGCTGCTGTACCTGATCCGCAAGCAGAACTTCAACATCCTCGACATCCCGATGGTCAGCGTCACGCGCCAGTACCTGGCCTACGTTGACGAGATCCGCAGCCGCAACCTGGAGCTGGCCGCCGAATACCTGTTGATGGCGGCCATGCTGATCGAGATCAAGTCGCGCATGCTGCTGCCGACGGTGCACCACGCGGGCGAGGCCGAGGCCGAAGACCCGCGCGCCGAGCTGGTGCGCCGCCTGCTCGAATACGAGCAGATCAAGCTGGCTGCCCAGCAGCTGGGCCAGCTGCCGCAGTACGGGCGCGACTTCGTGCGCGCGCAGATCGCCATCGAGCAAAGCCTGGCGCCGCGCTTTCCCGACCTGGACGTAGCCGAGCTGCAGGCCGCCTGGCGCGACATCTTCAAGCGCGCCCGGCTGGTGCAGCACCACCGCATCACGCGCGAGGAGCTGTCGGTGCGCGAATACATGGGCCAGGTGCTCAAGGCGCTGCAGGGGCGGCGCTTCGTGCCGTTCGAGGAGCTGTTTCCCACCGGCCGCGGCACACCGGTGCTGGTCGTCACCTTCGTCGCGCTGCTGGAGCTGGCCAAGGAGTCGCTGATCGAGATCACCCAGGCCGAGGCCTTTGCCCCCATCTACCTGCGCCTGGCCTACACGCCGGCCTGAGCAGGCCGCACCCTTGCCCTTGCCCATGCCCGCCGCCTTCCCGCAGCCCACGCCCCGCCGCCAATTGGCACTGCGCTGGGCCGCCCGTCTGCTGGCATGCGCCGCGGCACTGGCCGGTGCCGCCAATGCCAGCGCCGCGGGCAACGCCGCGTGCACGAATGCGCAGCGCATCGTCTTCACCCAGCCGGTCACCGTCACCGCGCAGGAGCGCGCGCAGATCGCCCAGCTGTCACCTCTGCGCGTGCTGGCGGTCAGCGCACCGCCGCTGTCGCAATACGAGGAAGAGACGGGCCGCTACCGCGGCGTGGCCATCGACGTGCTGTGCGCGATCACCCAGGAGCTGGGGCTGGACTGGCGCCTGGACGGCGCACCCACGCAGACCGTGACCGAGAAAATCGCCAAGGTGCAAAACGGCCAGGCCGACCTGTTTTTGCCGCTGAGCGCCACGCTCGAGCGCGAGCGCCTGGGCCACTTCACGCTGGCGCTGTACACCAGCTACTACGTCGCCATCGCGCGCAAGGGCCGCTCCATCGAAATCGACCGGGCCGCCGACCTGGCGCGCTACCGCGTCGGCCTGGTGCGCGGCGTGGCGCTGCAGCCCATTCTGGAGCCGCTGGTGCCCGCAGCGCAGCTGCTGCTGGCGCAACAATCGTTTGCCGGCGGCGGCCTGTTCGACGCGCTGCGCGCGGGCGACATCGACGTGGCCGTCTTCAGCCGCGACTTCTTCGTCGAGCAGCGCTACAACCATGAGCTGTTCGACCTGGAGATCGTCCACACCTTCAAGGAATACCCGCGCCACTACGGCTTCTACCTGGGGCCGGACGCGGCGCACCTGCAGCTGGCAACGCTGCTGGACCGCTACCTGGGCGCCATCGACACCAGTGCATCGCTGCGCGCCCACCAGATGGGCGAGCGCCAGCTGATCGAACGCTACCTGCACCAGCGCCAGCAGCGCCTGCTGCTGCTCATCTCCAGCGCCGGCGCCGCGGTGCTGGCGCTGGCCGCCTTCATCGCGCTGCGCCACTACCGCCAGCTCACGCAGCGCCTGGAGGCCGGCCACCGGCGCATCCGCCAGCAGCAGCAAGCGCTGCAAGCGGCCAACCACCAGCTGCAACAGCTGAGCCAGACCGACGCGCTCACCGGCCTTGCCAACCGGCGCATGCTCGACCAGAGCCTGGCGCGCGAGCATGCGCGCTGGCGGCGCACCGGCTCGGCGCTGAGCGTGGCGCTGATCGACATCGACCACTTCAAGCAGGTCAACGACCGCCTTGGCCACACCACGGGCGATGCCTATCTGCGCGCGGTCGCCGGCGTGCTCGCGCGCAGCCTCACACGGGTCACCGACCTGGCGGCGCGCTATGGCGGCGAGGAATTCCTGTGCCTGCTGCCTGATTCGGACGCGCATGCCGCGCGCACCGTGGCCGAGCGCATCATGGACGGCATTGCCGCGCTGCAACTGCCCAACCCTCGCGCCGGCGCCGACGCCGGCGCGCTCACCGTGAGCATCGGCCTGGTGACGCTGCAAAGCGGCAGCCACGGCACGGCCGATCTGCTGCAGCAGGCCGACGTGCAGCTGTACGCGGCCAAGCACGCCGGACGCAACCGCATACAGGCCACGACGCTGCGCGCGTGAAGGCAGTAGCGCCTGCGGGCCACGGCTGGCGCGGCGTGCTGGTACGCTGGTGCCTTTCAGCCTCGCTGCTCCACTGCCATGCCCCACCTGACCATCGAATACAGCCCCAACCTGGGCGACTTCCCCGAGGCCGACATGGCGCTCGCGCTCAACGCCAGCGTCTGCGCCAGCCCCGAAGTTAAGGACGAATCCGACCTCAAGACCCGCTTCGTGCGCACGCGCCACTTCCAGATCGGCACCGCCGACACGCCGCGCGCCTTCGTGCACGCGCAGTTGCGCCTGCTGGCCGGGCGCAGCCCCAAGGCCAAGCAGGATCTGAGCGAGCGCATCGCCGCCGTGCTGCGCCGCATGGCGCCGCGCCCGGACGGCACGCTGGTGCAGCTGAGCGTGGAGATCGTCGACATGGATCGCCCGTCCTACGTCAAGGAAAGCCTGGGCTGATTCCATTTTTCAATCAATCGGGTACGCGAAGGCGCAGCGCAGACA
>PGEI01000151.1 GCA_002894305.1 Comamonadaceae bacterium CD01 | reverse complement strand
GGCAAGCGAAGCCGACAAAGTAACCGTTTGATTTAAAAATGGAATCAGCGCACAAACGCGTCATACCCGGTTTTGAGAATCAGTACACCAACCACGAGAATGAAAATGATGCGCACGAAACCCGCGCCATGCTTGAGCGCCAGGCGCGCGCCCAGCACGCTGCCCGCCACGTTGGCCAGCGCCAGCACCAGCGTGAAATGCCACCACACATGGCCCTTGGCGGCAAACAGGATGAGCGAGGCGCCGTTGGTCGACAGATTGAGCAGCTTAGCCGACACCGATGCGTTCAGGAAGTCGTAGCCGAGCACGCGCACGAACAGGAAGACGAAGAAGCTGCCGGTGCCGGGGCCGAAGAAGCCGTCGTAGAACCCCAGCAGCAGGCCGATGGCGCAGGCGGCCTGCATTTCTGCGCGCTCGGCCAGTCGTGGCGCGTGTATGCGCCCCAGATCCTTGCGCGCCAGCGTGTAGACGAGCAGCACCAGCAAAATCACCGGCAGCAGCTTGCGCAGGATGTCGGCCGAGATCAGCGTCACCGTCCATGAGCCGGCAAACGCGCCGACGAAGGCCGCCACCGCCGCCGGCAGCAATGTGGGCCAGCGCAGCACCACGCGACGGCTGTACTGCCAGGTGGCCACGCCCGTGCCCCAGATGGCGGCGCTCTTGTTGGTGCCCAGCAGGTCGGCCGGTGCGGCCGCGGGAAAGGTGGCGAACAGCGCCGGCAGCAGAACCAGCCCGCCGCCGCCGACGATGGCGTCCACGAAGCCGGCCAACAGCGACGCCAGCGCAACGATGATCGATTCCATCGGCGCGATTGTCGCACCGCGCCTGCTGCAGCGCTGCCCGTTTTGCGGGCAAAAAAAAGCACCTGCGGCGCAGGTGCTTTCAGAGAAATGCATCTCGAAGCGGATGCTGTTGAATGTGATCTTGTTCTTGGATTGGCGGGTTGTCTCCTCGGCCCCTCGTGTGGCGCGCCGCGGCGGCCGTCGAGTGGTGTTACTTTAGTGACAGTACGCCACTTGCCCTATTGGGGGTTTCCCCGAAAATTTCCTGCTTTACGTATTGTCACGACGTATCCACTGCGCTGCCATCTCGGCCATCATCAGCGTCGGACTGTTGGTGTTGCCGCTGGTGATGGTCGGCATCGCGCCGGCGTCGACCACGCGCAGGCCGGCCATGCCGCGCACGCGCAATTGCGGGTCGAGCACGGCCAGCGGGTCGTTGGCGCGGCCCATCCGGGTTGTGCCGACGGGGTGGAAGATGGTGGTGGCAATGTCGCCGGCCAGCCGCGCCAGCTCCTCGTCGCTCTGGTACTGCGGGCCGGGCTTGTACTCCTCGGGCCGGTAGCGCGCCAGCGCCGGCTGCTGGGCAATGCGGCGCACCACGCGCAGGCTGTCGGCGGCCACCTGGCGGTCTTCGGGGGTCGACAGGTAGTGCGGCGCGATCGCCGGCGCCTGGCGCCAGTCGCCGCTGGTGATCTGGACGCTGCCGCGGCTGGTCGGGTTGAGGTTGCACACGCTGATGGTGAACGCCGGAAAGTCGTGCAGCGGCTCGCCGAAGGCCTCCAGCGACAGCGGCTGGACGTGGAACTCGATGTTGGGATGCGCCATGCCGGGGCTGGAGCGGGTGAATGCCCCCAGCTGCGACGGCGCCATGCTCATCGGGCCGCTGCGCGAGAGCAGGTATTGCAGGCCGATGCGCGCCTTGCCCACGAGCGAACTGGCCAGCGTGTTGAGCGTGGCCACGCCCTGCACCTTGTAGACCGCGCGAATCTGCAGATGATCCTGCAGATTGGCGCCCACGCCGGGCAGCGCCTGCACCACGTCGATGCCATGGCGCTGCAGCAGCTCCTGCGGGCCTATGCCCGACAGTTGCAAGAGTTGCGGCGAATTGACGGCGCCCGCGCTCAGGATGACCTCGCGCGTGGCGCGCACCGTCACCGCCTGGCCGTCCCGGATCAGTTCAACACCGGTGCAGCGCAGCCGCCCGTCGCTGCCCACCTCGGTGATCAGGCGCTGGGCCTGCGCGCCCGTCCACAACGTGAAGTTGCTGCGCGACGTGCAGGCGGGGCGCAAAAATGCCTTGGCCGTGTTCCAGCGCCAGCCGTTTTTCTGGTTGACCTCGAAATAGCCCACGCCCTCGTTGTCGCCGCGGTTGAAATCGTCGGTCGCCGGAATGCCCGCCTGCTGCGCGGCCTGGGCGAAGGCGTCGAGGATGTCCCAGCGCAGGCGCTGGCGGTCGACGCGCCATTCGCCCCCGCCGCCGGTGCTCTTGCTGCCGTGCAGGCGCTTGAAGTCTTCGCCGGCCTGCGCCGGGTCATCGAGCCGCCAATGGTCTTCATGGCGGCGAAACGCCTGCAGCACGCTGGCCCAGCGCCAGGCGTCCTCGCCGGTGATGTCGGCCCATTGCTCATAGTCGCGCGCCTGGCCGCGCAGGTAGAGCATGCCGTTGATGCTGGAGCACCCGCCCAGCGTCCTGCCGCGCGGGTAGCGCAGGCTGCGGCCGTTGAGCCCGGCGTCGGGCTCGGTCTGGTACAGCCAGTCGGTGCGCGGGTTGCCGATGCAGTACAGGTAGCCGACCGGGATGTGGATCCAGTGGTAGTTGTCCCTGGGGCCGGCTTCGAGCAGCAGCACGCGCCGGTCGGCGTCAGCGCTCAGGCGGTTGGCCAGCAGCGATCCGGCCGTGCCGGCGCCAACGATGATGTAGTCGAAAGTGGTGTCGCTCATGATGGACGGTCATTGTCCGAACGGCACCAGGTTTGTCGAGAGGGCAAACTACCACGCACTCTCATTTCAGTAGCGCCGCGGTATTCAACGGCAAGGCTTTGCCGCATTTCTGGATGTTTTTTCACAGCTGCGCCCAGCGGTCGTGGCAGTTTGTGCACAATGTCTGCCCGATGAATGTCCCCCAGCCCCCCACCCTCGCGCGCGGCGATGCGGCCTCGCAGCGCGTGCTGGTGCGCGGCGACTGGGTGGCGGCGCATTTTGCCGACCGCCGCGCCTGCCGAGCGCTGCTGGCGCAACTGCACGCCAGCGCCGCGGCCCTGGACTGGGATTTGCGCGGCCTGTCGCGCCTGGACCATGTGGGCGCGCAGCTGCTGTGGAACCACTGGGGCCGGCGCTGGCCCGAGCGGCTGCAGATACATGACGCGCACCGCACGCTGCTGGCGCGCGTGGCCGAGCTGTCGCAACAACCGCAGAGCCCGCCCGCGCGCTGGCGCCCAGGCGACGCATTGGACGCGCTGGGCATTCGCGTGCTGCAGACGCTGGCGCACGGGCGCCACCTGGTCGAGCTGGTCGGCGGCCTGCTGCTGGACGTGCTGGCGCTGCTGCGCCGGCCGCTGCGCGCACCGTGGCGCGACGTCTCGGGCCATCTGTACCGCATGGGCGCGGCGGCGCTGCCGATCACCGCGCTGGTGGGTTTTCTGATCGGCGTGGTGCTGGCCTACCTGATGAGCCTGCAGCTGCGCCAGTTCGGCGCCGAGGCCTTCATCGTCAACATCCTGGGCATCTCGCTGATCCGCGAGCTCGGCCCCATGCTGGCCGCCATCCTGGTGGCCGGGCGCTCGGGCTCGGCCATCACCGCGCAGATCGGCGTGATGCGCGTGACCGAGGAACTGGACGCGATGCGCGTGATGGGCATACCGCACGGCTTTCGCCTGGTCATGCCGCGCGCGCTGGCGCTGGCGCTGGCCATGCCGTTGATCTCCCTGTGGACCACGCTGGCCGCACTGGCTGGCGGCATGCTGGCGGCCGACCTGGTGATGGACATCTCGCCGGCCTACTTCATGCAGGCACTGCCGTCGGCGGTGCGCGCATCCAACCTGTGGCTGGCCATGGGCAAGTCGGTCGTCTTCGGTGTGTTCATCGCACTGATCGGCTGCCACTACGGCCTGCAGGTCAAGCCCGACACGCAAAGCCTGGGCGAGGGCACGACGGCATCGGTGGTCAGCGCGATCACCATGGTCATCATCGTCGACGCGCTGTTCGCCATCGCGTTCAAGAACCTGGGCTTTTAGGGCCTGTTCACACTAATCAAGGGGTCGCGAAGGCATGAAAAATTTGGTTGAACAAGGCGCCTGGCGCCGCGCGTATGTCAATACGCGCAAGACGGGCAACGCAGGGCAGGCGGATTTTTCATGCCTTCCCGCAGGGTTGGGCCTGAGCGCCGCCGCCCGCTGCGTTGTCCATCCTCGCAAGACATTGAGTCTTGCTGCGGTGGACGCCTTGCGCTCGACAGCGCTCAGGCCCAACGCGATCCCCTTGATTAGTGTGAACAGGCCCTAGCATGGACGCAGCGCAGACCAGCCCCGCAGAGCGCGCCACGCCAATCGTCGACATCCGCGGCCTGGCCACGGTGTTCGGCAAGGGCGACCAGGCGTTCGCGGTGCACCAGAACCTGGATCTGCAGGTGCAGCCGGGCGAGATCCTCTCGCTGGTCGGCGGCTCGGGCACGGGCAAGACGGTGCTGCTGCGCCACATCCTGGGGCTGACCCGCCCCACGCGGGGCAGCGTCACCGTACTGGGCCAGCCGGCCGCGCGGCTCGGCGGCGAGGGCGCCAGCGCGCGCGTGGGCATGCTGTTCCAGCACGGTGCGCTGTTCTCGGCGTTCAGCGTGCTCGACAACATCGCCTTTGCGCTGCGCGAGCTGGGCACGCTGCCCGCGGACGTGGTGCGCGACGCCGCCCTGGTCAAGCTGCGCCTGGCGGGCCTGGCGCCCGAACACGCCGCGCGCATGCCCGCCGACCTGTCGGGCGGCATGATCAAGCGCGTGGCGCTGGCGCGCGCACTCATCATGGATCCGCCGCTGCTGCTGCTCGACGAACCCACTGCGGGGCTCGATCCCAACGGCTCCGACGAGTTCTGCGAGCTGCTGCGCACGCTGCACGGCCAGCTGGGCCTGACGGTGATCATGGTCACGCACGACCTGGACACCCTGTACGCGCTGTCCACCCGCGTCGCGGTGCTGGCCGACAAGCGCGTCATCGTGGCCGGGCCGCCGCGCGAAGTGGCGCAGTTCGACCACCCCTTCATCGACCATTTCTTTCGCGGCGAACGCGGACGGCGCGCACTGGCGCCCGCCACGGCGCTGGCGCCGGTCAAGGAGACCTGATGGAAAACAAATCCCACGCATGGGCGGCGGGCGTGTTCGTGATTGCCGTCGCCGCGCTGCTGGCGGCGCTGGCCATGTGGCTGTCGCGCGACCATTCCAGCTACAACCGCTA
The DNA here is from genome assembly GCA_002894305.1 of Comamonadaceae bacterium CD01. GTDB lineage: Bacteria > Pseudomonadota > Gammaproteobacteria > Burkholderiales > Burkholderiaceae_C > Comamonas_C > Comamonas_C faecalis. Next base: position 1,681 of record PGEI01000151.1, on the reverse strand, counting down.
CGAACTGTCCAGCCGCGAAAGCGTCACCGGCCTGCAGCCGCAGGCTGCGGTGCGCTACAAGGGCGTGAACGTCGGCAAGGTGCTGGCCATCGGCTTCGACCCGCAGACGCCGGGCAACGTGCTGATCCGCATCGCGGTCGACACGGACGCGCCGATCGGCGCGACCACCTTTGCCACGCTGGGCTACCAGGGCGTCACGGGCCTGGCGCACATCCAGCTCGACGACGCCGCCTCCGCGCTGACCGCGCCCACGCCCGGCCCCAGCGGCCTGCCGCGCCTGCCGCTGCAGCCCTCGCAGCTGAGCCGCCTGGTCGAGCAAGGCCCGCAGCTGCTCGGGCAGGCGCAGGACATCATGGAGCGCGTCGCGCGCCTGCTCGACGAGGGCAACCAGCAGCGCGTGGACCAGGCGCTGGAGCACATCGGCCAGGCCGCCTCCAGCATGCAGCACCTGGCCGCCAGCCTGGATCGCACGACGACCGAGCGCCTCGACCCGCTGCTGGCGCAGCTGCCCGCACTGATCAGCGACAGCCGCCAGAGCCTGCAGGCGCTGCGCCAGGCCAGCGAGCACGCGGGCGGTGCGGCGCAAAGCATCGAGCAAACGGTGCAGGCGCTGAACCGCGAAGGCGGCGCGCTCGACGGCCTGACGGACAGCGCGCAGGCGCTGTCGGGCGCCATCGACCGCCTGGCGCGCGTCACGCTGCCGCGCGTCAACCGCGCTGCGGGCGACACCTCGGCGGCGGCGCGCCGCATCGGCCGCGCCGCCGCGGGCATCAGCGACAACCCGCAGCAACTGATTTACGGCCCGGACACGGTGCGCGCCGGCCCGGGCGAGCCCGGCTTTGAAGCGCCGGGCACCGCCGCAGGAGCACAGCCATGACCTCTTCCCGCCCCTGTTCCCGCGCCGCGCGCGCACCCATCCGCACCCTCTTGCTGGCTGGCGCTCTTGCGCTGCTGGCCGGCGGCTGCTCGGTGCTGCCGCAGCCGCCGGCGCACGCCGCCATCTACGATTTCGGCCCGCCAGCGGCCCAGGCGCCGGCGGCCCAGGCGCAGCGCCTGCCGGCGATCGCGCTGGCCGAGGTGCAGACCCTGGGCCTGCCCGAAGACAGCACCGCGCTGCTCTATCGCCTGGCCTACGCCAACGCGCAGCAGCTGCGCCCCTACGCACAGGCGCGCTGGAGCCAGCCCCCCGCCACGCTGCTGACGGCCGCTCTGCAGGAGCAGCTGGGGCAGCAGCGCCCCGTGCTGCTGGGCGACGCCGGGCTGACACAGCAGCTGGCTGGCGGCGGCCTGCCCGCCGTGCTGCGTGTGCAGCTGGAGGAGTTCAGCCAGGTCTTCGACACGCCGCAGACCAGCGCCGCGCTGGTGCGCGTGCGCGCCACGCTGTCGCGCGCCAGCGGCCAGGGCGAGGCGCTGCAAGGCCAGCGCCTGTTCACCGCGCGCGTGCCCGCCGACACGCCCGACGCCGCCGGCGGCGCGCGCGCGCTGACCCAGGCTTCGCGCCAGGTCGCCACCGAGCTGGCGCAATGGCTGCAAAGCCAGCCGGCACACTGAGAGCATGTTGACGATCTCCTCATAGCGCCCGCAAGGCAGCAAAAGGCCGCAATCGAGGCGCGCGCCGCAGGCCATGCTGGTGGCCTGGGCAAGGTGCGCAACGCGGAGTGCGGCCTTTTGCTGCCTTGCC
>PGEI01000150.1 GCA_002894305.1 Comamonadaceae bacterium CD01 | reverse complement strand
GCGTTCGTTGCCGAACAAGGCCGTGGCCTCATGGCGGCTCATCAGGTCGGCCTTCAGTCGTGCAATGCCTAAACGGGCCTCGACAGGCGAGGGTAGCGTGCCGCCGGGGCTGCCAGGTGGCTGGGTCAGCAGACCTTCATCGTAGCGCTGCAGCCACAGGAAGGTGTGGGTGTACCGGGCAATGACATCCACCAGACCGCGCCCCTGGTCGGTGGTCAGGGCATCACCGGCTGCAGCCTTCTTTACCAGCGTCAGGGCGGCTTCCAGTTCGGCGGCGTTTTGCTCGAAGCGTTGGCGATTCAGGGTGTAGCCTTGCGTCAAGTGCTCGCGCAAAGTTCGTGTGGCCCATTGGCGAAAGCGAGTGGCACGACTCGAATTGACGCGATAGCCGACTGAAATGATCGCGTCCAGGTTGTAGTATTCGATTTGCCGGATGACTTCCCGGCCGCCTTCGAGTTGAACCGTTGCATTTTTTGCAACGGTTGCCTCCCGGCTTAGTTCTCCAGTAGCAAAAATACTTTTCAGGTGGCGCGAGATGACAGACTTGTCTCTTGCGAATAGCTCTGCCATCTGTGGGAGGCTCAGCCAGACGGTTTCCCCTTCCAGCCGCACTTCCACCTGCCCGGCGTCACCTTCAAAGATCACCAGCTGCTGTTCATCGTTCATGGGGTCTCCGGTAGGGCGGGGGTAGAGCGGAGTGTAGTGCGCATAGGAAAAGGCTTTCTTACGAGCCAGCCTGTTATAACGTACCTTTCGGCTGCAGGGCGCGTGCGTGCGACCTTTTTGGCCGGGGCAAAAGCCAAGCCTCACGTTTTAGGTATCTGTTTGGGTATTTCCAGGATGCCAGGCTTACGAAACCCGCATGGTCATTGATCATTCGAGTCTCGTCGAGCCACAGATCAAAATCAGGCTGTTCCAGAACAGCCCAGAAAATACCGGAAACCCGCATGAACATCAGGTTCTTGCGGGTTTTCTTTCGTCCGGCCCCTACAATGAGGCATTGGCGCCGCTGTGGCGCCCTATACGTGCGATTTCAAAGGATGTCAGTTGATGGAAGATTTAAACAGCCGGTATGGCCTGAATCAGGCCCACAGCGAGGTCGTGCAGGCTTGCCATGTCGTCAAGCCTTGCGGTGCGCTGGATATGGGGTGCTCCAGCGGGCGTAATGCCCTGTACCTCAGCCAGCAGGGGTTCGAGGTCACGGCGATTGACGCCAACCCGCAGGCTATTGCTACCTTGCAGTCCATTGTTGATCAGGAAAACATCCAGACGATCAGGCCGCAGGTGTACGACATCCAGCGGGCCGCGCTGCAGGCAGATTACGGTTTCATCGCTTGCACCGTCACCTTGATGTTCATCGATGCGGCGCGTATCCCCGCCGTGCTTGCCGACATGCAACAGCACACGTTGCCCGGGGGCTACAACCTGATCGTCTGCGCCATGGATACCCCCGAATACCCGTGCCCGATGAACTTTCCGTTTACGTTCAAGCCCAATGAACTCAGCACGTATTACCAGGGCTGGGAACTCGTCAAGTACAACGAAGACCTGGGCACTATGCATAACGGGGCGCGGTTGCAATTTGCCACCATGCTGGCGCGCAAGCCGCAATAAGCGTCGTTAGTGGTCGGGCACGCCGATGTCCTGGTTTCCCGGTGCGGCTTGCTCCGCCGCGCTTCATCCTGTGCCGAGGCGCGCGTTGATGCTCAAGCGCCCAGCGCAGGGTGCCGCTTGTCTTTCTCCGACAAGACTGGCGCGTCGATCGGCCAGGGGATGGCCAGCGTCGGACAGTTCCAGGCGACCCCACCTTCGTCGGCGGGGTCGTAGTAATCCGTGCACTTGTACTGGAAAACGGCCGATTCGCTGATGACGCAAAACCCGTGGGCGTAGCCCGGCGGCACCCAAATCTGCCGATGGTTGTCGGCGGACAGTTCGGCGGTTACGTATTGGCCGTAGGTAGCGGATGCCGGATCGATGTCCGCCACCACGTCGAACACGGCACCTTCAGTCACCTGAATCAATTTGCCCTGCGGGCGGCTGCGCTGAAAATGCAGGCCGCGCAGCACGCCATACGTGGAACGCGAGACATTGTCCTGCACGAAGGGCAGGGTGATACCGGCTTCTTCCTCGTAGCGCCGGGCGCTGAATGATTCCAGGAAATAGCCGCGCGCGTCGCCGAATACCCGGGGGGCGATGATGCGTACGCCGGGCAACTGGGTTGTTTGGACGTTCACCCTTGCTGGCCCTCCTGGACGAGCGCCAGGAGATACTGGCCGTATGCCGTTTTCTCCAGACGCCGACCGCAGGCGGCAAGTTCGGTGCGCGTGAGCCAGCCGTTGTTGAAGGCGATCTCTTCCAGGCAGGCCACCTTTTGCCCCTGACGCCGCTCGATCGTCTGCACGTACGTGCCGGCGTCCAGCAGGCTTTCGTGGGTGCCCGTGTCTAGCCAGGCAAAGCCGCGGCCCAGGCGCGTGACGTGCAAGTCGCCGCGCCGCAGATAGGCGTTGTTGACGTCGGTGATTTCCAGTTCGCCGCGCGCCGAAGGGCGCACCTGGCGGGCGATATCGACGATGTCCCGGTCGTAGAAATAAAGGCCGGTCACGGCGTAGGACGATTTCGGGTGCTGCGGTTTTTCTTCAATCGACACCGCGCGGCCTTGCGGGTCGAACTCGACCACGCCAAAGCGCTGCGGGTCGGCCACCCGATAGCCGAAGATCGTGGCCCCCGTGGCCCGCTGCGCCGCCTCGCGCAGCATGCCGCTGAAGCCGTAGCCGTAGAAGATGTTATCGCCCAGCACCAGGCACACGCGATCGTTGTCGATGAAATCCGCGCCAATCAAAAAAGCCTGAGCCAGACCGTCGGGCGAGGGCTGCTCGGCGTATGAAAGCCGGATACCGAAGTCTTGTCCGTCGCCCAGCAGGCGTTGAAAGCCAGGCAGGTCATTGGGCGTGGAAATCACCAGGACGTCGCGAATACCCGCCAGCATCAAGACCGAAAGGGGGTAGTAGATCATCGGCTTGTCGTAGATGGGCAGCAGCTGCTTGGAGACCCCGCGAGTGATGGGGTGCAAGCGGGTGCCCGAGCCGCCCGCGAGAATGATGCCTTTCATGTGCGCCGTCAATGAATGTGATGGCTGCTAGTTTACGATGCCTGCGGGCAGCGGGGCAGTGGGGCAGTGGGGCAGCGGGGCAGCGGGGCGGTGGTATTCTTCCCGCTGAACGGAGGTATGCAGATTGAACAGGTCGTCCGACAGCGATTTCTTGCCGGTGCTCGAGTTTTGGCACAAGGTCGAATTTTTCATTCCATTTGATTTGCGCGGCCAGGTCTTGCAAGCTTCCGATGCGCCGTGGAACGTCAAGCGTCTCACCCGGGCGGAATTGCGGGCCATGGCGTCGGATGCCTCTGGGGGCCTGTGGCAGGTTGCCCGGGTGCCCGCAGGCAAGGAAATCCGCGGATTCGAGCTGTATCTGGGGGTTTTCGACAAACGCCTCCTGGCGACGGTCACCGAGCGTGTCGTCGGCCAGGTGGATTCCCCGGCAGCCGCGGTCGATCAGGACGAGCGTGCGGATTTGGAAGGCGAGACCTGCATTGCCAAAGTGTCGCTCAATGCCTTGGGTGAGCCGCTGTTCGACCAGGTGTCGGTTTCAACGGCACCCTGGGCCCTGGGCAGGGTCGCGGTCGGCGGCCTGGATACCCTGGGTTTCGATGCCTTTCAGGCCAGTCTCGGGCGGCTGCGAAACACTTTGCTGAATTTTCAGGCAGACAGGAAAAAGCACGATCGGCCCGCAGCGCCAGCCGCCGACGTCTTGCCCCTGAGCCGCACCGACATCGAGGCGTTGCTGCGGATTTTCCAGGAATGGGCCGGTTTCGACACCGACGAAGAAGAGTCCGCTGTGATCGTGGTGCGCGCCATCGTGGGCAAGAAGCCCGCCGCCGACGCCAAGCCAGGGCGCGGCAGCGAGCCGGAAGACGCGGACGACGACGAGGCGGAATCGGCCGCAGCGGATGAAGTCGGGATCGACATTCTCAACAGTTTCTATATCCGGGACATCGAGCGGGCGATGGCGTCCTTGCGCCAGAAGGGGGAAACAGGGGCGTTGGGGGCTTATCTGACGCCGCTGCCCAAGGACGCGCGCACCGACCTGGATGCCCGGCGCATCGTCGATGGCCTGCACCCCGGTTCGATGCCTGCCGCGCACTGGCTGGATGAGCCCGGCCACGCCATGAGCCTGATGCAGCAGTTTGCCATCAACCGCATATTTGCTGATTCGAATGAGAACGACACCGCGCTGTTCTCGGTCAATGGCCCTCCGGGCACGGGGAAAACCACGCTGTTGCGCGATGTGTTTGCCGAGAACATCGTGCGCCGTGCGCGCGTGTTGGCGTCTTTCGATGCCGCCCGGGACGCGTTCGTGCCCGATCAGAAAGCCAAGGTGGAGTTCGAAGGGCAATCCTGCACCTGGTCGATCGCCTTGCTCAAGCCCGAGCTGACGGGGTTTGAAATGCTGGTGGTGTCGTCGAACAATGCCGCTGTCAACAATATTTCGGTCGATCTTCCCAAGGCCGCATCGCTGGGCGCGGTGAACTGGGGCACCCCGGAAGACATTACGTGGCGCGGCAAAGATGGGCAGCCGCGCCAGACTTATCTGCAGGCCGTGGCCATTCGCATGGCGGCGCAGACATCCAGTGGGGATTTCGCCAGCCTGACGCCGGACGACACCCCTTGGGGCCTGATTTCATGCGCCCTGGGCAAGCGCGCCAACCGGCGCAAATTCGCGCAGCGGGTCTTGACCCCGCTGTCGGGGAAGGGGCAGGCTGCGGGTGCTCCGAAGCCCAAGGGATACGATCCAAAACGTCACCAGTCCTTCCAGGAATGGCGCGACCAGTACCGGGGCCCGACGTTTGCCACGGCGCGGGCGGCCTTCATCGAGGCTGACCGCTGCGTGCGCGAGCGCAAGGTGCAGTTGGGGCGGCTGGCCAGTCTGCATGAGCAGCTGGCCGGTCAGACCGAAGCCGCCTATATCCGGCCACAGGTGCAGGCTTTGTCGGCGGCGCAGGACAGTGCTCGCCAGGCCGAAGCCCATCTGGCGGACGTGGATGAAGCCCTGGATGCCTGCCAGGGCAGGCTGGGCACCCTGAAGGAAGCGGCGACGCTGATTTCTGTGCCATCCATCTGGGCCCGGTTGCTGGGCAGACTGCCTGCCATGCCTTTCTGGCCCAATCTCAGCCGCCAGCGGTGCGAAACCTACCGCCACAATTTCGACGAAAACCGGGCAGCCCAGCGGGCCTGCCTGAGCGAAATGCTGTCCCTGGAGAAAGGGAAAATGCTTGCCTCATCGAGCCTGAAGCAGGCAAAGGCCGATGAAGAAAAAGCCCGCGTCGCCGTCCGTGAGAAAAGTGACGCGTGGCAGGTCGCGCAGACGGAGTATCAGCGCCTGCAAGCCCGCTTCAGCGCGGTGGAATTGCCCGGAGCCGACAACGGAATCAAAGACCCGCAGCGGCAGATGCGCGGTCTCTGGTTCGACCACGAATTGAATCTGCAGCGTTCTCGGCTGTTTGCCGCAGCCCTGGCGCTGCACGAGGCCTGGCTGGCGGAGGTTGCCGCGACCGGTGCGCATGGCGGCGGCTTCGCTCCCAATCTCTATGCCATGCGCGACCTGCTGGGGGGCAAGCGCCTGGTAACGCCGGAGCACGCCCTGGCTGTGTGGCAGAGCCTGTTCATGGTGGTGCCGGTCGTCTCGAGCACGTTTGCATCCGTGGCCTCGCAGTTCAAGGATCTGGGGGCGGGCACGCTGGGCTGGCTGTTCATCGACGAGGCTGGGCAGGCGGTTCCCCAGGCCGCTGTCGGCGCGTTGTGGCGTGCGCGGCGCGCGGTGGTGGTGGGTGATCCCCAGCAGATCGAGCCGGTGTTCACGGTGCCGGTGAAGCTGATCGATGCACTGGCCAAATCGGCAAAATTGCCTGAGGGTCTGCGCGTGGCGCCGCACCTCGTATCCGTGCAGAATCTGGCGGATGCAGCCAATCGCGACGGCGCATGGGTGAAGGGGGCAGGCGACGAGCGCGAGTGGGTGGGCAGCCCCTTGCGTGTTCATCGCCGCTGTGTCAATCCCATGTTTGGCATCGCCAACGCCATTGCATATGGAAACAGGATGATCTTTGGCCTGCAAAGCGCCCGGCAAGCGCTGGATGGCTACGATCTGGGGGAAAGCGCCTGGGTACATGCGCCTGGCGTGGTTCTTGAGCAGCACGTCGTGCCCGCGCAGATCGAACTCGTGGCGCAGGCCGTCATTCGCCTGTATCGCGGCAAAGAGCAGCTGCCGCCCTTGTACATCGTGTCGCCTTTCAAGCGGATCAAGCGGGCGCTGATCGATCGCTTGAACAATATCGCCCTGTGGCAGGCCAAGGGCATTCACACCTTGTCAAAAGGCGCGCTGAGCACCTGGTGCCACGCCAGCATCGGCACGGTGCATACCTTTCAGGGCAAAGAGGCGCCCATGGTCTGGATGGTGCTGGGGTGCGACGAGAACAGCGCGGGCGCGATCGCCTGGGCGGCGGGCAAGCCCAACATCCTGAACGTCGCCCTGACGCGCGCCAAGCGCCGCTTTTTCATGATTGGAGACGTGAATCTGTGGGGCGGCAAACTCTACTTCGACGTGGCCCGGCGCACCTTGCCGCAGGTGTCGCAACAGGCGTTCTTGCAGCGGATGGAACAGGCGGCGCCCGTGGCGCTGGGTCGGCCGCCGCATTGAACCCGTGGCCGTCAACAGGCCGGACGACTGCCGCCGTCGGCCTACGACAGCAGCTTCATCCGCTGCTTCTTGCCCTTGATGAGGATGTTTTGCAGGCGCGGAAAAGCACTGTGGGCGACGGCGCGGCTGAGGGCGATGTAGGACACCTGATCCGTGATGTCGATCTTGCCCACCTGCTCGCGCGTCAGGCCGCCGTCGCCCGTCAGCGCGCCCAGCAGATCTCCTGGGCGCAGCTTGGCCTTTTTGCCGCCCAGCACCAGCAGCGTCACCATGGGCGCCGGGGTGGGCCGCCCCGCGGCGGCCTTCGTCCGGGGCAACGGC
>PGEI01000014.1 GCA_002894305.1 Comamonadaceae bacterium CD01 | reverse complement strand
CTGTCTGCGCTTCACCTTCGCGTACTCGATTGATATAAAAACGGAATGAGAGTGTGGACGCGCCCTGAGGTTGTTTGCGCCACGCGACAATCACGGGTGTGACCGATCTCGCCGCCGTATCCGTACCCGCTGCTCCACCGCCCCGCCGCATCGCACATCTGGACATGGACGCCTTCTACGCGTCGGTCGAGTTGCTGCGCTACCCGCAGCTTGCCGGCCTGCCCGTGGTGATTGGCGGTGGGCGCAGGGATGAGGACGATGTGCTGGTCAAGGCCTACGCCGGGCGGCTGGGCGAGATTCCGCTGGCCGCCTTTTCCGTGCTCAAGGACTATGTGGGGCGCGGCGTGATCACCACCGCCACCTACGCTGCGCGCGCGTTCGGCGTGGGATCGGCGATGGGCATGATGAAGGCGGCACGCCTGTGCCCGCAGGCCATCCTGCTGCCGGTGGACTTTGCCGAGTACCGGCGCTATTCGCGCCGCTTCAAGGAGGTCATCCTGTCGATCGCGCCGGTGATGGAGGATCGCGGCGTGGACGAGGTCTACATCGACTTCACCGACGTTCCCGGCGGGCAGCGCGAAGGTGGGCGCGTACTGGCGCGGCTGCTGCAGAAATGCATTCATGATGCCACCGGCCTGACCTGCTCGATCGGCGTGGCGCCCAACAAGCTGATTGCCAAGATGGCCAGCGAGTTCAACAAGCCCAATGGCATCGCCATCGTCTGGCCCGAGGATTTGCAGGAGCGCATCTGGCCGCTGGCCTGCCGCAAGATCAACGGCATTGGCCCCAAGACCAACGAGAAGCTGCACGGCCATGGCATCACGACGATTGGCGAACTGGCCGCACGCCCGCGCGACTGGCTGGTGGCGCAGTTTGGCAAGAGCACCGGCGCCTGGCTGCACGCTGCTGCCTGGGGCCGTGACGAGCGCCCGGTGGTCACCGAGAGCGAGCCGGTCAGCATGAGCCGCGAGACGACCTTCGAGCGCGACCTGCACGCGGTGCGCGACCGTGCGCTGCTGGGGCAAATCTTCACCGAGCTGTGCCAGCAGGTGGCCGCCGACCTGCAGCGCAAGGGCTATGCGGGCCGCACCATCGGCATCAAGCTGCGCTACGAGGACTTCAAGATCGCCACGCGCGACCAGACCATAGAGCAGCCCACGCAGGATGCGGCGCTGATCCGCCGCATCGCCGGCCTGTGCCTCAAGCGCGTGCCGCTGGAGCGGCGCCTGCGGCTGCTGGGGGTGCGCGTGGGCGCGCTGATGCCGGCGCAGGCCGCCGCAGCGACGGCGCCGCCCGTGCCGGTGACGCCTGAGTTGTTTTGAGCGCCTGTGCGTGGCTTTTGTCGGGGCCGCCGCTGGCCGATGGCTTTATCGGCCAGAGGGCTGGCCTCTACGGTGCCTGAGGCACTCCGTGGGAGCGGCGCCCTCGCCGCGATGGGTGCTTGAACAGGCCCTGACGGCCGCGCCCGCCTACTGGCGCGCGGTGCGCAGGTTGGGCGGCATGGCCAGCGGTGCGCTGGTGCGCAGCGGGTTGATGTCCAGCCCGCCGCGGCGCGTGTAGCGCGCGTAGACGGCGAGCTCGATCGGGCGGCAGCGCTGCCAGATGTCGATGAACATGCGCTCCACGCACTGCTCGTGAAAGCCGTCGTGGTTGCGAAAGCTCACGATGTATTGCAACAGCCCCGCCTGGGCTATGGGCGCGCCGCTGTAGCGGATCTGCACGCTGCCCCAGTCGGGCTGGCCGGTCACCGGGCAGTTGCTCTTGAGCAGGTGGCTCACCAGCGTCTCGCTTACCGGTGCCTCGTCGTGCGCAGCGTGCAGCAGCTCGGGCGCGGGGTGGTAGTGCGTGCACTCCAGATCCAGGCGGTCGAGCAGCAGACCGTCCAGCTCGCGGATCGGCTGGGCGGCGAACTCGTCGGGGCCGATCAGGCGCACGCCGACACTGCCCGACTGGCTGCTGCCGATCCAGGCGCAGGCGGCCAGGTCGGTGCGCAGGCGCTCGCGCACCGCTTCGCTGCTGGCAAAGCGCGTGCCGTTGAAACTGTTCAGGTACAGCTTGAGCGACTTGCTCTCGATCAGATTGGGCGTCTCGCACGGCACGGTGATCTGCGCAATCGCCACCTGCGGCTTGCCGCGCGGGTTCAGCCAGGACAGCTCGTAGGCCGTCCACAGGTCGGCGCCGAAGAAGGGCAGGGCCTGCACAATGCCGATTTGGGCACGCGCCGGAGCGCGCGCGATGGGGAACAGCAGGCCGGGGTCGTATTGGTCGGCGTAGGCGGTGGTCTTGCCCAGTTGGGATTGTTCGGGAGTCGTCATGGAAGTGGTGCGGACGCGCACGCAGAAAAATAGGCTGGCCAATTGGTTGATGGATTGGCCGACCATTGTCGCGGCTGGGGCGATGGCCGCGCCCCATGCGGGGGTGCTCTGATGCTGCTGCTCGCGCCCATGGAGGGGCTGCTCGACTGTGTGCTGCGCGACGTGCTCACCCGCATCGGCGGCGTGGATCGCTGCGTGAGCGAGTTCATCCGCGTGACCGGCCACCTGCTGCCCGACAGGGTTTTTTTGCGCATCGTGCCCGAGCTGGCCCACGGCTGCCGCACGGCGGCGGGCGTGCCGGTGCGCCCGCAGCTGCTGGGCTCGGACGCCGCCTGCATGGCCGACAACGCCGCCCGCCTGGCTGCGCTGGGCGCCGAGGGTGTGGATCTGAATTTTGGTTGTCCGGCCAAGGTGGTCAACCGCCATGGCGGCGGCGCGGCGCTGCTGCGCGAGCCCGAAACCATGGCAGCCATCGTCGCCGCGGTGCGCCGGGCGGTGCCGGCGCGGCTGCCGGTGTCGGCCAAGATGCGCCTGGGCTGGGACGACGCGGTGCTGGCGCTCGATTGCGCGCTGGCCGTGCAGGAGGCGGGGGCGGACGAGCTGGTGGTGCACGCCCGCACCAAGGCCGACGGCTACCGCCCGCCCGCCTACTGGGAGCAGGTGGCACCGCTGCGCGAACGGCTGGCGATTGCCGTCGTCGCCAATGGCGAAGTCTGGAATGTGCAGGACGCGCAGCGCTGCCGCGCCGCATCGGGCTGCGCCGCGCTGATGCTCGGGCGCGGCATCGTCGCCCACCCGGGGCTGGCGCTGGCGCTGCGGGCGCACGATGCGGGCTTGCCCGGCGGCGAGCCGCTGCCCTGGGAGCGCCTGGTGCCGCATCTGCAGCATTTCTGGGAGCAGGTGTGTGTGCAACTGGAGCCGGGCCAGCACGCCGGGCGACTCAAGCAGTGGCTCAACCTGCTGCGGCGCCACTATCCGCAGGCGCAGCAGGCGTTCGACACGGTGCGCCTGCTCACCCGCCAGCAGGACGTGAGCGACTGGGTGCGGCGCACGGCGGGAGATGTGTCTGAGCTGGGTTTGGTAGCTTGACGATCGCGGCGGGGGCGCCGCTCCCACAGGGCGCCGATCCCACAGGGCGGGCGCCGCTCTTGGCCGTTTACCGCGTCCGCGCCAGCACGCGCAGGTCGGCGCCGACGCGCTCGACGCTGTGCCAGTGCAGCGCAAGGCCCTGGTCGAGGCGGGTGAGCGGCCCCCAGCTGGCCAGCCCCATGGCGCCGCTGCCCAGCAGTGTGGGCGCCAGGTAGAGCAGCAGCTCGTCGACCAGCCTGTGCGCGATGAAGGCGCCGTTCAGGCGCTGGCCGGCTTCCACATGCAGTTCATTGACCTGCAGCTGCTGCGCCAGCCAGCGCAGCAGCGCAGCCAGATCGACCTGGCCGTCGGCGCCGGGCAGGGCGACGAGCTGGGCGCCGCGCGCCTGCAGCGCCTGGGCGGCGGGGCTGTCGGCCTGGCTGGCGTGGGCAATCCAGATCTGGCGGCCGGGCACGCCCCACAGCCGCGCCGTGGGCGGCGTGCGCAGCTGGCTGTCGACGATGACCAGGTGTGGCTGGCGCGGCGTGTCGACGCCGCGCACGTTCAGCAGCGGGTCGTCGGCCAGCACCGTGCCGATGCCGGTCACCACCGCGCAGGCGCGCGCGCGCCAGGCGTGGGTGTCGGCGCGCGCGGCCTCGCCGGTGATCCACTGGCTTGTGCCGTTGGCCAGCGCTGTCGCGCCGTCGAGCGAGGTGGCCGCCTTCAGCCGCATCCAGGGCAGTCCGCGCTGCATGCGGCTGAAAAAGCCGATGTTGAGCTCGCGCGTGGCATCGGCGCCCGCGCCCACGTCGACGCGCACGCCGGCGGCGCGCAGGCGCGCAAAGCCCTGGCCGGCCACCAGCGGGTTGGGGTCGGCGATGGAGGCGATGACGTGGGCGACGCCGGCGGCAGCCAGCGCGTCGCAACACGGGCCGGTGCGGCCCTGGTGGGCGCAGGGCTCCAGCGTCACATAGGCGGTGGCGCCGCGCACGTCATGGCCGCGCGCCGCCGCATCGCGCAGCGCCATGACCTCGGCGTGGGCGCCGCCGGCCTGCTGCGTGAAGCCCTCGCCAAGCACTTCGCCGCCGGCCGTCGCAATGACGCAGCCGACGCGGGGGTTGGGGTTGGAGAGCGTGAGCGCCCGGGCGGCAAGAGCCAGGGCGCGATCCATCAAGGGCAGGGCAGTAGGCATGGCGCGGCAATGGTAGCGCGCGCAAGGGCCGGGTTCGCGTGGTTGGAATGGCGCCCAGCGATGACAGGCATTACCAGCGTGGCTTGCGCTTCTCCACGAAGGCGGCAATCCCCTCGCGCGCCGCGTCGGTCATGGCCACGCTGCAAAAGCTGTCGGCCGCGGCCGCCACCGCCTGGCGGTAGCCGTTGTCGTTGGCCAGCATGAAGGCGTTGCGGCCAAAGCGCACCACCTCGGGCGACTTGCCGCACAGCGTCTGCGCCAGCGCGCGTGCGCCCTCAAGTGCCTGGCCCGGCTCGGTCAGGCGCGAGATGAGGCCGAGCGCCTGCGCCTCCTGCGCGTCGAAGGCGCGGCCGGTGAACAGCAGCTCGAAGGCGCGGTGCCTGCCGACGATGCGCGGCAAGTGGGTGAAATGGATGGAGGGCAGCACGCCGGCGTCGATCTCGGGGTAGCCGAAGGTGGCGTCGGCCGAGGCGACGATCATGTCGCAGGAAATGGCAATCGTCATGCCGCCCCCGCGCGCCGTGCCGCCCACCGCCGCGATCGTCGGCTTGCCCATCCGGAACTGCACCTCGGTCATGCGCACGTACAACCGGTCGAGCAGCGCACGCACCTTCTGGTGCGCGCCCTCGTGCACCGCCGTGAGGTCGAGGCCGGCCGAAAACCGCCCCGGCACATGGCTGCCGATGATGACGGCGCGCACCCCGGGGTCGCGTCCGGCGCGTTCGAGCGTGTCGAGGAAGTCGCCCAGCATGGCTTCGGTCAAGGCATTGACGGGCGGGTTGTCGAACAGGATTTCTGCTACCTGTTTCCTGATTTCGTAGCTGAATAAAGACATTTCGTTCCCTTTGCTTTTCACGTTAAAGAGGCACTGCCGCGACCGTGCCTTGCTGTTGCAGCCGCGCGATGTCCTGCGTGTCGTAGCCGAGCTGGCGCAGGATGTCGCGTGTGTGCTCGCCCAGCAGGGGCGCCGGGCGCGAAGCCGCGCGCGGCTGGTGCGCGAACTGCACCGGATGGCCGATGTTGTGTACCCGCCCGAGCACCGGGTGCGCCGTCTCGGTCAGGATGGCGCGCGCCTGTACCTGGGGGTGGGCCAGTGCCTGGCCCAAGGTGTGGATGGGCGCGCAGGGAACGCCCGCCTGTTCCAGCGCAGCCAGCCACTGCGCCGCCGTTTTGCGCTTCATCACGGGCGCAAGCAGCGCCACCACCTGCGCGTGGTTGGCCACGCGCAGGGCGTTGGTCGCGAACTCCGGGTGATCTACCCAGTCCTGCAGCTCCGCCACGGCGCAAAAGCGCTGCCACTGCGCATCATTGCCCGCCCCCAGCATGATGGCGCCGTCCTGCACGTCGAAGGCCTGGTAGGGCACCATCGACGGGTGGGCCGTGCCCATGGGCTGGGGCTCGACGCCGCTTTGCCAATGGCTTTGCGCCATATAGGTCATGAAGCCCAGGGCGGTATCGAGCAGCGACACTTCCAGGTAAACGCCCTCGCCGGTGCGAGCGCGCTCGATCACGGCCGCCAGCACGCCGCTCAGAGCGTTCATTGCCGTTCCGATGTCCACCGGCGAAAAACTGGCGCGGGCAAGCGCTCCGCCGGGCTGGCCCATGGTGCTGAGCATGCCGCTGAAGGCCTGCAGCATGACGTCATAGCCGGGCGCGTTGCCCAGCGGGCCGTTGCGCCCGTAGCCCGAGATTTCGCAGTAGATCAGCCGCTCGTTGAGCGCAGACAGGGTCTCATGGTCCACCGCCAGCTTTTTTGCCGTACCGCCGGCAAAGCCTTGCAGCACGATGTCGGCGTCACGCACCAGACGGTGGACGATGTCCCTGCCTTCGAGTGTCTTCAGGTCGACCGCAAGGCTGCGCTTGTTGTGGTTGACGGCGACGAAAACCGCCGATTGCCCCTGTGACTGGGGCAGCCAGCGGCGGGTGTCGTCGCCGCCCACGGTCTCCACCTTGATCACGTCGGCGCCGTATTCGCCCAGGTATTGGCCGCACAGCGGGCCGGCCAGCACCTTGGTCAGATCGACCACCTTCATCCCCTGCAGCGGCTGCATGTGTTTCTCCTGTGCGGTGCGCGCCGTTCACTCGGCTTTGATGCCGATGGACAGCGCGGTGTCGCGCCACTTGGCGGTTTCGCTGGTGAAGAAGGCGTCCAGCTGGTCGGGAGCGACGTACAGGTTCACGACGCCACGGGCGGCGACGTTCTTCTGGTATTGAGGATCTTGCACCGCCTTGGACACCGCCTGGCGCAGGGCTTGCACGATCTCGGGCGGGGTCTTGGCGGGCACTTGCAGCGTCAGCCAGAAGTCCAGGTTGGCTGCGCCATAGCCCAGTTCCTTGAGTGTGGGGACGTCCGGCAGCAGTGCCGAGCGTTCGGGTGAGGTGATCGCCAGCGCGACCAGTTTGTCGGCCTTCGCGTTGGGCAGCGCCGTCGTCATGCTGTCGAACATGTAGTCGATGCGCCCGGCCAGCATGTCCTTGGCCGCGTCGCCGCTGCCCTTGTAGGCGATGGGTTCGGCAACGACCTGGGTGAGTTTCTGGAACAGCGTGCCGTAGAAGTGCGGCGAGCTCCCGGGGCCGAAGGTGGCGAAATTGAGCCGTGCATTTTTTTGTTGGCCCTTGGCGACCAGCTCGGCAAGCGTCTTGATGCCCGCCGACGGGTGAACGACCAGCACGTTGGGCAGCGCGCCGGTAATGCCCACCGGCACCAGGTCGCGCTCGGGGTGGAAGTTTTGATCCGGGTACATCAGCGGGTTGATCGCCTGCATGGCAACCGTGGTGTGCACCAGGGTCAGTCCGTCGGGCCTGGCGGCCATGACTTGCTTGGTGCCGATGTTGCCGCTGGCGCCCGGGCGGTTGTCGATGATGACTTGCGTACCCAATTCACGCCCCAGCGGCTGGGCCAGCAGCCGCGCCATGAAATCGGTCGGGCCGGCAGCGGCAAAGGGCACGACCAGCGTGGTGGTCTTGCCGCCGCCCGGCTGCGCCATGGCTTGCATGGGTGGGATGGCGGCCAAGGCTGCGGCCAGCCAAATTCTGCGTGTCATCGGATGCATGGTTGTCTCCTGGTATTGCATTGCGATGGCGTCAGTCTGGGCGATGCAGAGGTATTTGACAAAGACTTGTTTTGTATCTCACGCATAATAAAAACGTATAGCTGAGCACTTCTTACCATGCACCTCGACCTTCGCAGCTTGCGCAGTTTTGTCGCCGTGGCCTCGGCCGGCTCGATTTCGTCGGCCGCGCAAAGCCTGCACATTGCCCAGCCGGCCTTGAGCGTGCAGATCAAGCAGCTCGAGGAACAGCTGGGCACTGCGCTGTTTGACCGGCACCCGCGCGGCGTGGCGCTGACGGCCATGGGCGAGCGCCTGCTGGGCCACGCGGTGGACATTCTTCGGCGTGTCGACGTGGCCTATGACGATGTGCGCCAGGCGGCAGATCAGCCCAGCGGCCGGGTGGCCGTCGCGCTGCCGCAATCGGTGGCCAAGTTCGTCACCGTGCCGCTGGTGCAGGCGGTGGTGCGCCAGTGGCCTTCGATTGCGCTGCAAATGGTGGAGCTGAGCTCGGGCTACATCCCGCAGCAGTTGCTGCATGGTCTGGTCGATATCGGGATGACTTTTGGCACGGAAAACGATGCCCGCATGCGTTTCACGCATGTGCTCGATGAGCAGTTGGTGTTTGTCACGTCGGCGCAGCAGCTAGGCACCGCAGCCGGCCAGCCTTCCTCCATTGCAGTGCAGGACGTGGCGCGCTTTGCCATGGTGCTGCCCACCACGGCGCAAAGCCTGCGCCGAGTCATCGACGGCTACATGGTCCAGGCGGGTGTGGAGCCGCGCATTGCGGTCGAGGTCAACACCATCCATGAAATCCTGGCGCTGGTGGCCGCCGGCATGGGCGCGACGATTCTGTCGTATGCCGCGGTGA
Organism: Comamonadaceae bacterium CD01; assembly: GCA_002894305.1. GTDB lineage: Bacteria > Pseudomonadota > Gammaproteobacteria > Burkholderiales > Burkholderiaceae_C > Comamonas_C > Comamonas_C faecalis. The sequence continues at coordinate 36,377 of PGEI01000014.1, read as the reverse complement.
GCGACTTGCTGGCAATCCATCGGTTGGTGGCGCTGCCCCTGGTTCGCCCGGCGATGGCGCGGTCGATTTACGTCTGCCGCTCGGCGACCTTGCCCATGTCGACGGCCGCGGCCAAGGTGCATCGGCAGCTGCTTGCCACCATCGCAGCGCAGGTGACCGGCCAGCGCTGGCCGCACGCGACGCTGGCCGCCGCGCAAGCCCACAAAAAAGATACCGCGGCGCCGGCGTGTTGAACGCTGGCGCCGCGGCTTTGTGGGGAAGGAATTACTGGCGGATGAAGTCGATCATGATCGCGCCCGGTTCGCGCTGCACGTATTCGATGCGCACGCCCTCGCCGTAGCGTTCGACCATTTGGTTGAGCAGCGGAATGGGGTCGTGGTCGTTCAGGAAGCGCATGGTCTCGCCAGGATGCAGCGCGTCGAGCGCGCCGAAGATGGCCGAGTGGCGAAAGCGCCGGGCAACGCCGCGCGCGTCGAAGGGGTAGATCGCCTCGGGGGTGGAGTGGTCGTGCATGGTGTTTAAAGATGCATTGAAAATGAATTTTCAGTATACGCAGCGACGGCGGTTTCCTGGGGCCTGTGACCCTGCTGGCAGCGCTGCCTTGCCGGGGTCAGCGCAGCGTAGCGTCAAGCCTCTCGCCGGGTGATTGCGCCGCCGCGTGAAGGCATGCCAGCAGCGTCTGCACCAGCGGGTTGTCGGGCGTCTTGCGCCACATGGCGAGCATTTCCGAGTGGGGGTGCTCGCCCAGCAGCGGGCAAAAGACCAGGCGCGGCAGGCCGGCGCGCTGCATGGCGGCGGGTACCAGCGACACGCCTTGGCCGAGCGATACCAACGCGATGACCGACAGCCAGTGGCGCACTTCGTGGCGCACCTCGGGGGCGAAGCCGTGGGCCAGGCACAGGTCGTAGATGCGCTGGTGGTAGGTGGGCGAGACCAGGCTGGAGAACAGGATCAACCGTTCATTCTTGAGCGCCGCCAGATCGATGGCGCTGTGCCCACTCAACGGGTGGTCTGCCGGCAGGCAGGCGACGAAGGGCTCGGCCACGATCAGCTCGCTGGCGATGTCCTGCGGCGGCTGGATGGAATGCACCAGCGCCATGTCCAGGCGCAGTTGCAGCAGGCCTTGTAGTTGCTCGGCGCTGTTGGCTTCGAGCATGTCCACGCGCACGCCGGGGTGGCTGCGCTGTAACTGGGCCAGCGCCTGCGGCAGCCCGCGGTACAGGCTGGAGCCGACGAAGCCCAGGCGCAGGTGGCCGGTGCTGCCCTGGGCGACGTCGCGCGTTTCCTGCGCCGCCTGGCGGCTCAGGTCCAGCAGCTGGCGGGCGCGCGCGAGCAGGTGCTCGCCCGCGGCCGTCAGGCGCACGCCGCGGCTGTTGCGCTCGAACAGCTGGGCCTGCAGCTCGTCCTCCAGCTGGCGGATGGCCACCGACAGCGGTGGCTGCGAGATGTGCAGCCGCTGGGCGGCGCGGCCGAAGTGAAGCTCCTCGGCCAGCGTGACGAAGTAGTGCAGCAGACGCAGTTCCATGACGTGTCCATTGGTGATGTGTATTGTTCATAAGTTTAATGATATTGGACTTGTATCGTCCCGTGGGTTTCAATCGGTACCTAGAGACACGATCGACTGAAGGAGAAAGCCATGTCCGCCAACGACGCCCAGCAAATCACCGCCTTGGCCAAGGCCAGCGCAGCAGCCCATCCGGTGCCCGACCGCGGCCACGTCAACAACTACGCCGAGGACAAGGAGCTGCAGCAGCTGCTGGCGCTGTACCTGCCGGCCGACCTGTATGCCCACCTGCAGCCCTACTTCGAGCGCATGGGCGAACTGGCAGGCGGCGCCGTCGATGACTGGGCGCTGGAGGCCGACCGCAACCCGCCGACGCTGGAGATGCGCAGCCGCAGTGGCAAGGAAGTGCAGCGCATCGTCAAGCACCCGGCCTATGTCGAGATGGAGAAGGTGGCCTACCAGCAGTTCGGCCTGGCCGCCATCTCGCACCGCGAGGACATGCTGGGCTGGAAGGGCAAGATGCCGCCCATCGTCAAGTACGCGCTGACCTATCTGTTCGTGCAGTCGGAGTTCGGCCTGTGCTGCCCGCTGTCGATGACCGACTCGCTCACGCGCACGCTGAAGAAATACGGCGAGCAGAAACTGGTCGACAAATACCTGCCCAAGCTGCTGGCGATGGACTTCGACCACAGCGTGCAGGGTTCGATGTTCATGACCGAGCAGGCCGCGGGCTCGGACATTGCCAACACGCTGACGATGGCCTACCCGCAGGAGGACGGCAGCTGGCGTCTGTATGGCGAGAAGTGGTTCTGCTCCAACCCCGACGCGGGCTTTGGCATGGTCCTGGCGCGCGTCGACGGCGGCCCCGCCGGCATGAAGGGCATCTCGCTCTTCCTGCTGCCGCGCTACCTGGACGATGGCAGCACCAACCAGTACCACATCGTGCGCCTGAAGGACAAGATGGGCACGCGCTCCATGGCCAGCGGCGAGATCCGCATGGAAGGCGCCGTGGCCTATCTGGTGGGCGAGCAGGGCCGGGGCTTTGTGCAGATCGCCGACATGGTGAACAACTCGCGCCTGTCCAACGGCATGCGCTCGGCCGGCATGATGCGCCGCGCCGTGGCCGAGGCCGAATACATCGCCCGCGAGCGCTGGGCCTTCGGCAAGCAGCTGCAGGATCTGCCGCTCATGAAGGTGCAGCTCGACAAGATGCGGGTGCCGGCCGAGCAGGCCCGCACCATGGTGTTCCAGACCGCGGCCACGCTGGCCCGCTCGGACGCCGGCGACAAGACGGCCTACGCGCTGCTGCGCATCCTCACGCCGATGATCAAGTTCCGCGCCTGCCGCGATGCGCGCAAGGTGACGGCCGATGCGATGGAAGTGCGCGGCGGCTGCGGCTACATTGAGGAATGGGCCGACCCGCGCCTGGTGCGCGACGCCCACCTGGGCTCGATCTGGGAGGGCACGAGCAACATCGTCGCGCTGGACGTCAAGCGCGCCATCAAGAGGGAGGGCTCGCTGCCGGTGCTGCAAGAGCACCTGCTGGGGCTGCTGGCGGATACCCAGGGCATCACCCCCGCCTACCGCCAGGCGCTCACCGATGCGCTGGCCGGGGCCGCCAAGCTGGCCGAGCGTGCCGTGCAGGACGACGGCGAGTACCTGGTGCGCCAGGCCGCCACCGCCCTGTACAACTGCACCACGGCGATTGCCATGGCCTGGGAGGCGGGCAAGACCGGATCGACCGAACGCCTGCGCCTGTCGCAGCTGGTCATCGCCCACCGCGTGCTGCCGCGCAACCCCTTGAGCGAAGGCGGCGTGCCGGCCGAGTGGGTGCAGTAAGCGCTCGATAACCCCCTCGCCCCCTTGGTTACCCATATCCACGTCTTTGTGATGAGAGTGGGTTACGCCGCATGGGCAGGGTTTGAGGCTGCTTCTCCCTCCCCCTCTGGGGGAGGGCAGGGGTGGGGGTTAGACCTTGCGCGCCGCTGGCAAGCCAGCCGAAGCCCCCATCCCTACCTTCCTCCAAAGGGGGAAGGAGTTTGCAAATACACGTTACGGCGCCCATGCATAAAGCGCCACCAGCCATCCAATCAATAACAGGAGACACACCATGCTCAAACGCAGCCTTCTCGCCCTGGCCGCTGGCGCCGCCCTTTTGGCGGCGCTGCCGGTTCAGGCGCAAGCCACTTTCCCTGACAAGCCGCTCACCTTCGTCGTGCCCTTCCCGCCGGGCGGGCCTACGGACGCCATGGCGCGCATCCTGGCGACCGAGCTGACCAAGGAGCTGGGCCAGAGCGTCATCGTCGACAACAAGGCGGGCGCTGGCGGCAACATCGGCGCCGACGCCGTGGCGCGCGCCACGCCCGACGGCTACACCATCATGTTCGGCACCTCGGGGCCGCTGGCCATCAACCAGAGCCTGTACAAGGGGCAGAAATACGATGCACGCACCAGCTTCGAGCCCGTCATCTACGTCGGCTACCTGCCCAACATCCTGGTGGTGCGCCCCGGCCTGGGAGTGAGCAGCGTGCAGGAGCTGATCGCCAAGGAGAAGGCCAAGCCCGGCACGCTCAGCTACGCCTCGTCGGGCAACGGTGCGTCGTCGCACCTGGCGGGCGTGCTGTTCAACGAGATGACCGGAACGCAGCTGCTGCACGTGCCCTACAAGGGCACGGGGCCGGCGCTCAACGACTTGCTGGGCGGACAGGTGGACATGACGTTCACCGACATCCTCACTGCCATGCCCTACATCGAGGGCGGCAAGGTCAAGCCGCTGGGCGTGGCCACGGCCAAGCGCTCCAGCGCGCTGCCCGATATTCCGACGATTGCGGAGCAGGGCGTCAAGGGCTATGACGTCAGCGTCTTCTTTGGCGTCGTGGCGCCCAAGGGCACGCCGGCCGATCGCATCCAGGTGCTCAACCAGGCGTTTGCCCGCGCGCTCGACTCGGACAGGGTGCGCAGCAGCTTTGCCAAGCAGGGGCTGGAGGCATCGCCCGACCACACGCCCGCCTATCTGGGCCAATTCATTCGCACCGAGGTCGACAAATGGGCCAAGGTGGTGCAGCAGGCCGGCGTGCGGCTCGATTGATGGAGAAACCTGAAATGACCATGCCAATCAATCCGGGCGCGCTTGCCGGCATCAAGGTACTGGATCTGTCGCGCATCCTCGGCGGGCCGCTGTGCGGCCAGATCCTGGGCGACCACGGCGCCGACGTGCTCAAGGTCGAGCCGCCCCAGGGCGACGACACGCGCGCCTGGGGCCCGCCGTTCAAGGACGGCGTGGCGTCTTACTACTACGGGCTCAACCGCAACAAGCGCATCCAGTTCCTCGACCTGTCTGGCGCCGAGGGCCAGCAGCGCGTGCGCGCGCTGATGGCGCAGGCCGACGTGGTGGTGGAGAACTTCAAGGTCGGCACCATGGAGAAATGGGGCATTGGCTACGAGCAGATGCGCCATGAGTTTCCGCACCTCGTCTGGTGCCGCGTGACCGGCTTTGGCGCCGACGGCCCGCTGGGCGCGCTGCCCGGCTACGACGCCGCCATCCAGGCCATGGCCGGGTTGATGAGCATCAACGGCGACGCTGACGGCGATCCGCTGCGCGTCGGCCTGCCGGTGGTCGACATGGTGACCGGCATGAACGCGGTGATCGGCGTGCTGCTGGCGCTGCACGAGCGCGCCAGGAGCGGCCTGGGCCAGCTGGTCGACGCGGCGCTGTACGACAGCGGCCTGTCGCTCCTGCACCCGCATGCGGCCAATTGGTTCATGAGCGGCAAGGTGCCGCAGCGCACCGGCAACGCCCACCCCAACATCTACCCCTATGACGTGATCCACACCGGCGGCGCGCCCATCTTCCTGGCCGTCGGCAACGATCGGCAGTTCAGGCTGCTGTGCGACTACATCGGCCAGGGCGCGCTGGCCGACGATGCGCGCTTCACCACGGCGGGGCAGCGCTCGGTGCACCGCGCCGAGTTGAAGCCGCTGCTCACCGAAGCCTTCAAGGATCGCGATGGCCAGGAGCTGGCCGACGCGCTGATGGCAATCGGCGTGCCCGCGGCGCCGGTGCTCGACGTGCAGCAGGCGCTGCAGCACCCGCACACCCAGCACCGCGCCATGGTGGTGCAAATGCAGGACGGTAGCCGGGGCCTGGGCGCGCCGGTCAAGCTCAGCCGCACGCCAGCCAGCTACCGCCTGCCGCCGCTGAGCGAGGGCGAGGATTTCTTAGACTAGGACGCATGACAAAAACTTCTGCTTCCAATCCGACCGGTGCGCCGGCCGCCACCGCCAATCACGCCCCCAACTCCTTTGCCGGCGAGCCGCCCGGCGTGCTCTTTGGCCTGCCCATGCCGATGGCGCGCGCCATGGGGCTGCGCGGCGTGAGCGTTGGAGGCGACCAGGCGCAGGTGTCCATGGATACCCAGGCAGACATGAGCAACAGCCGCGGCCAGGCCCACGGCGGCGCCATCGCCACGCTGCTGGACTGCACGCTGGCCGCGGCCGTGCGCGCCCACGACCCGGCCGGCCACGGCGTGGCGACCATCGACATGACGCTGCACTTCGTGGCGACCGGCAGCGGCACGCTGACCGCCAGCGCGCACTGCGACCGGCGCGGGCGCTCGATCAGCTTTGCCCGCGGCGAGGTGCGCGACGCCGCCGGTGCGCTGGTGGCCACGGCCACCGGCAGCTTCAAGCTGATGCCGCGCACCCCGGCCGCCAGTGGGGCCTGAGCTTTCCGAGACGAGCAGGTTGCTTTGCCTACCTCCGTCACGGCCGCGCGCAGGTCAGAGCAAAGGCGTGTTGCAGGGTGTGACGGCGGTGGCGTCGCCAGCGGCCTGGAGCCATCGCTGACAGTGATTGGATGCTGGCGCGCCTGCGATGACAGGGCGCCGGCGGGGGTGGTCTCAGTCCAGCGAAATCTGCGCCGCGTCGACGATGGACTTCCAGTGCGCCGCGTCGCGTTCGAGTACGGGCTTGAATTCCTGCGGCAGCGAGCCCACGGGGATCAGACCCATTTCGGACAGGCGCCGGTTCATGTCCGGCGTATGCACGATGGACGCCACCTCGCGCCCCAGCTTGTCGACGATGGCCTGCGGCGTGCTGGCAGGCAGGAAGACGCCGAACCAGCCGTTGGCTTCAAAGCCGGGGTAGCCGACTTCGCCTAGCATGGGGGTGTCCGGCAGTGCCGGGTGGCGCTGCGAGCCGGTGACGGCGAGCACCCGCAGCTTGTCGGAGCGCAGCTGAGGGTAGGCGGCCGTGGCATCGACAAAGGCCGCCGTGACCTGCTCACCGAGCACCGCCGCCATCTCCGGGCCCGAGCCCTGGTAGGGGACGTGCATCAGGTCGGTGCCGGCCTTCATGTTGAACTGCTCGATGTGCAGGTGCGACGACGTGGCGTTGCCGTAGCTGGCGGCGCTGAGCGTGCCGGGCTGGGCCTTGGCGCGGGCGACGAGTTCCTGGATGGTCTTGATGCCGGTGCTGCGCGGCGTGAAGATGACGTCGGCGGAGCGGGCGATCTGCGAGACGGGCGCGAGGTCGGCCAGCTTGTACGGCACTTTTTTGTACAGCGACGGAATCTGCACCACGGTCGTGATGCCCAGCAGCACCGTGTAGCCGTCGCCGGGCGCCTTGGCCACGATGTCGTTGCCCAGGATGCCGCTGGCGCCGGGCTTGTTCTCCACCACCACGGGCTGGCCCCAGCGCTGGGCCAGCTGCGTGCCGATCAGGCGGGCAATGGTGTCGGTGCCGCCGCCGGCCGGGTAGGGCACGATGAGGCGGATGGGCTTGCCCGGGTAGCTGTCCTGCACCTGCGTCTGCGCCTGCGCGGTGCCGATGGCGCAGGCTGTGGCCAGCGCGATGAGGGGCAGGGCCAGGGCCTTGCGTCGGGTGAATGCCATGTTTGTCTCCGTTGGGTTTGGGTTCACAGCGTGCGGGCGATGATCTCTTTCATGATCTCGTCGCTGCCGCCGTAGATGCGGCCGATGCGCGCGTCGGTCCAGGCGCGGCCCACCTGGTATTCGGTCATGTAGCCGTAGCCGCCGTGCAACTGCAGGAACTCGTCGAGCAGCTTGTTCTGCAGCGCCGTGGCGTTGAGCTTGACCATGGCCGCGCGCTCGGGCGTGAGCTCGCGGCGCATGTGCAGCGCCATGCAGTCGTCGACGAAGACGCGCAGCATGGTGGCCTGGGCCTTGGCTTCGGCCAGCTTGAAGCGCGTGTTCTGGAACTCGAACACGCTCTGGCCGAAGGCCTTGCGTTCGCGCGTGTAGTCCACGGTTTTCTGCAGGAACGCCTCGACCGACGCGGCGGCGCGCACCGCCACCACCAGGCGCTCCTGGGCCAGCTCCTTCATCAAATACTTGAAGCCCAGGTTCTCCTCGCCCAGCAGGTTGCCCACGGGCACGCGCACGTTGTCGAAGAACAGCTCGGAGGTGTCCTGCGCCATCAGGCCGATCTTCTCCAGCTTGCGGCCCTTGCTGAAGCCGGGCGTGCCGTCCTCGACGACGATCAGCGACACGCCCTTGGCGCCCAGCTCGGGCGCGGTCTTGGCGACGACGATGACGATCTCGCTGTTGATGCCGTTGGTGATGAAGGTCTTGCTGCCGTTGATGACGTATTCATCACCCTCGCGCCTGGCCGTGGTGCGCACGGACTTGAGGTCGCTGCCCGCGCCGGGCTCGGTCATGGCGATGGCGCCGATCAGCTCGCCCGCGGCCATGCGCGGCAGCCAGCGGTCTTTCTGCTCCTTGCTGCCATAGGCAAAGATGTACGGCGCGACGATGTCCGAGTGCAGCGGAAAGCCGAGGCCGCTGGCGCCGGCGCGGGCGATTTCTTCGAGCAGCACTGCGGCATGGCCGAAGTCGCCGCCGCCGCCGTAGGGCTCGGGCAGCATGGGGTTGAGCAGCCCCTCGCGCCCGGCTTTGCGCCAGACCTCCTTGGGCACGATGCCGTCGCGCTCCCACTGGTCGTGGAAGGGTTCGACTTCACGTTCGAAAAAGCGCCGCGCCTGCTCGCGCAATTGCTCGTGGTCTTCGCGGTAGATGGTGCGGGTGATCAGGTCTTGCATGGTGGGACTCATTGATGGGGTTGAAGAACTTGGCTGAACAGCGGCTGTTTCTCCCTCCCCCTCTGGGGGAGGGCAGGGGTGGGGCCGGCGGCGCTTGAGCCAAGGGCAAGGCCTTTCTTGGCATGGCTGGCCCCCATCCCCACCTCGGTGCTGGCGGCGGGACGCCACCGCTCTTCAGGCCGTCCAGTTCCGCATTGGCGGAACTGGAGCCGCGGCCTTCAGCCCCAGAGGGGGAAGGAGTAAGGCGGGCGTGCGTAGGAGTGTGTGCATATTCACGTCAAACCAGGCTGCAACGCTTATCAAGTAAGCGCAGGTAGCCATTGTTTTAAGAGTCCCTCAGGGCGAATCCGGCCTGCGGCGCGTCGCGGTACTGCTCCTTGAGCTTGCGGCGCAGCAGCTTGCCGGTCTCCAGTCGCGGCAGGGCGTCGACGAAGACCATGCGCTGCGGCAGCTTCAGGCGCGCGAGCACCTCGGCGGCCTGGTCGGCAATGGCGCGGGCCGTCTGCTGCGTGGCCTCGGCGCCCGGGCGCAGCACGACGGCGGCCAGCGGCACCTCGCCAAAGTCGGCGTCGGGCACGCCGACCACGGCCAGCTCCTGCACGCCGGGGTGGCGCGCCAGCGCGTTCTCTATCTCCTGCGGGTAGAGGTTGACGCCGCCCGACAGGATCAGGTCGGCGCGCCGGTCGCTCAGGAACAGATAGCCCTCGGCGTCCACATGGCCTATGTCGCCATAGGTCACCCAGCCGCGCTCGTCGATGGCCTGGCGCGTCTTCTCGGGGTCGTTCAAGTAGCTGAACTGCCCGCCGCCCGAGAAATACACCTGGCCGATCTCGCCCGCGGGCAGTTCCTGGCCCTGGTCGTCGACGATGTGCAACTGGCCCGTCGTGGCGCGGCCCACCGAGCCGGGGCGCTGCCGCCATTCGGCGGAATTGATCATCGTCGTGCCGCAGCCCTCGGAGCCGGCGTAGTACTCCAGCAATATGTCGCCCCACCAGTCGAGCATCGCGTGCTTGACATGAACCGGGCAGGGCGCGGCGGCGTGTATGGCCATGCGGTGGCTGGACAGGTCGTAGCGCTTGCGCACCTCCTCGGGCAGTTTCAGCAGGCGCCCGAACATCGTGGGCACCCACTGGCTGTGGGTGACGCGGTGGCGTTCGATGAGGGCCAGCGCGCCTGCAGCATCGAAGCGCTCCATGATCACGGCCTGCCCACCGAGTTCGAGCACGCGCAGCGTGTAGCGCAGCGGCGCGGCGTGGTACAGCGGCGCGGGCGACAGGTAGACCGTGTCCTCGCCCATGCCCAGGCGCTGCGCCGTGCCTTCGGCCTCGGGGTCTGCCTGGCCGCGCAGCTGGGCGGGCCACAGCGGTTTGAGCACACCCTTGGGCCGGCCCGTGGTGCCAGAGGAATACAGCAGGTCGCGCCCGATCGGCCGGTCGGAAAAATCCACCGGCGGGCCTTGCAGCGCGGCCAGTGCCGCATGCAGCGATGGCGCCTGGGGCGCTGCCTCGTCCACGCTCCAGCAGGGCAGGGTGCAGCCTTCGAGCTGGGGCAGGGTCTTGGCGGAGGCCACGACCAGGCGCGCGCCGCAGTCCTGCACTATGTAGGCCACCTCGTCGACCGTCAGGTGGGTGCTGAGCACGGCGGCGTACAGGCCGGCCTCGCGCGCGGCCAGCGCCAGCGCCAGGATCTCGACGCGGTTCTCCAGCAGCACGGCAAAGCGCTCGCCTGCCTGCAGCCCCTGGGCCGCCAGCCATTGCGCCATCTGCTGCGCCTGCTGCGCCAGCGCGCCGGCGGTGGTGTCGCGGCCCTGGTCGGCCATGAACACCACCGTCCGATCGGGGGCCGCTGCGGCGCGGCCAAAGAAATCCTGCATGCCTGTCACCCGTGGTTTGCACGCGCCGCCGGGATGGTGGCGCATTCGGGAAATACGGACTTCATGTCTCGTAAATCTGATACTCCAGTGAATTCTTTCAGGCAAACAGTTCAAGAAGCATGGGGTAAACACGCTGTTAAGGACAAACTAACAGCCATGAAATTGGTTTTAATGGATCATTCGTTTCATTAACCGTATGGAGTGAATATGAGGAATCCAGTCATCGTCGACGCCATTCGCAGTCCCATGGCCCGGGCCAAGCCTGATGGCGCGCTGGCCGAGTTGCATCCCGTGGATCTGCTGTCGCAGGTGCTGCAGCAGTTGGTGGAGCGGAGCAAGATCGACCCCGGCCAGGTCGATGACGTGATCTGCGGCTGCGTGAGCCAGGCCGGCGAGCAGGCCGGCACGCCCGGCCGCCTGGCCTGGCTGGCCGCCGGCCTGCCCACGCATGTGCCGTCGACCACCATCGACCGCAAATGCGGCTCCAGCCAGCAGGCGGTGCACTTTGCGGCCCAGGCCATCATGGCCGGCGCGCAGGACATCGTCATTGCCTGCGGTGTGGAATCGATGAGCCGCGTGCCCATGGGCAGCTCGCGCATGGGCAAGAACACCACTGGCGCGCGCTTCGACGCGCGCTACGCGCCCGGCCTGGTGGGCCAGGGTGTATCGGCCGACCTCGTCGCCGCCAAGTGGGGGCTGCCCCGCACCGACCTGGACGGCTACGCCGCACGCTCGCACCAGCGCGCCCATGCCGCCCAGTCGGCCGGCCGCTTTTCCCGCGAGATCGTCGGCATCGACACCCCCGCTGGCCGCGTGACGCAGGACGAGACCATCCGTGCCAGCACCACGGTGGAAAAGCTCGCCGGCCTCAAGGCCGTGTTCCAGAACGACGAGCTGTCGGCGCGCTTCCCGCAGATCCAATGGAGCACCACGGCCGGCAACGCCTCGCAGATGACCGACGGCGCCAGCGCCATGCTCATCATGAGCGAGGAGCGCGCGCTGCAGCTGGGCCTCACGCCGCGCGCGCGCTTCGTCGCGTTTGACGTGGTGGGCGACGACCCGCTCTACATGCTGACCGCCCCCATCCCCGCCACCCAGCGCGTGCTGGCCAAGGCGAAGATGACGCTGGACGCCATCCACCACTACGAGATCAACGAGGCCTTCGCCAGCGTGCCCATGGCCTGGCAGAAAGAGCTCAAAGCCGACGGCGAACGCCTGAACCCGCGCGGCGGCGCCATCGCCCTGGGTCACCCGCTGGGTGCATCCGGCATTCGCCTGATGACCACCATGCTGCATGCGCTGGAAGACAGCGGCGGGCGCTACGGCCTGCAGTCGATGTGCGAGGCGGGCGGCATGGCCAACGCCACCATCATCGAACGACTGTAATTTTGCGCATGACTCCCTCCCCCTCTGGGGGAGGGGAGGGGAGGGCAGGGGTGGGGGCCGGCGGCGCTCGCGCCCGCACATACCTGGGTAGCGCAAGCCAGGCCCCCATCCCCACCTTCCCCCAGAGGGGGAAGGAGCCGAACACGGACCCCAAAAGGAGTAAACATGAAACTGCAACAAGGAATGACCGCCCTCGTCACCGGCGGCGTCTCGGGCCTGGGCGAGGCCACGGCCATCGCGCTGCTGGAGCGCGGGCTGAATGTCGTCGCCGTCGACCTGAACGACGAGCGCGGCCAGGCGATGGAACAGAAGTACGCCGGCCGCCTGCGCTACGTCAAGGCCGACGTCTCCGACGAGGCCCAGATGCAGCAGGCCGTTGCGGCGGCCGAAGCCTTCGGCAACTTCCGCGCGCTCGTGCATTGCGCCGGCATAGGCGGCCCGGTGCGCCTGATCGAGAAGGACGGCAGCGCCGGATCGCTGGAGAAATACACCAACATCATCCGCGTCAACCAGATCGGCAGCTTCAACACGCTGCGCCTGGCGGCCGTCGCCATGGCCAAGAACGAGCCGATCGACGGCGAGCGCGGCGCCTGCGTGCTCACCGCATCGGTCGCGGGCTACGAGGGGCAGATCGGCCAGATTCCCTACGCATCGTCCAAGGCCGGCGTGATCGGCATGACTATCGTCGCCGCGCGCGACCTGGCGACCAAGTTCATCCGCGTGTGCACCATCGCCCCGGGCCTGTTCGACACGCCCATCCTGGCCAAGCTGCCCGACAACATCCGCCAGTCGCTGGCCGCCTCCGTACCCAACCCGGCGCGCCTGGGCCACCCGTCCGAATACGCGATGACCGCGCTGCACATCCTGGAGAACCCCATGCTCAATGGCGAGACGATTCGCCTGGATGGGGCGATCCGCATGCAGCCGCGGTGACATCCGGCCTTCGCGCTTATCCGTAAAGCGTCAGCAGCTCACTTTTTCGAGTGAATTGCGCAGGCGGCCGTCGCGCCGCCCAAGCACAAGGAGACACACATGCCCCTCTACAACCGCCGCCGCGCGTTGCGCCTGGCCGCAGCCGGCACTCTGCTGGGCTTGGGCGCCCTGATGGCGGCCCCGGCCGCCTGGGCGGACGCCGCCTGGCCCCAGCGCCCCATCACCTTCGTCGTGCCGGGCGCGGCCGGCGGCACCACCGACACGCCGGTGCGCTTTTTGGCGCAACGCCTGGGCGAGCGCCTGGGCCAGCCCATCGTGGTGGACAACAAGCCCGGCGCGGGCGGCATGCTGGGCGCCAACCTGGTGGCGCGCGCGCAGCCCGACGGCTACACCGTACTGGTGGGCAACACCGGCTCCAATGCCATCAACTACACGGCCTACCAGAAGCTCAACTACAAGCCGGGCGACTTCATCGCGCTGACCGACATGATCTCGTTCGCCAACGTGCTGGTGGTGCCCGTGAAGTCCCCCATCAAAAGTCTGGCAGATCTGATCGCCGAGGCCAGGAAGGAGCCCGGCAAGCTGGCGTTCTCGTCCGCCGGCGTGGGCCAGACCACGCACCTGATGGGCGAGCTGTTTCGCCAGCGCGCGGGGGTCGACGTGGTGCACGTTCCGTACCGGGGCTCGGCCCCGGCGACGTTGGCCATCGTGGCGGGCGAGACGCAGTTCATGTTCGACAACCTCACGGGCTCGCTGGTCCACGTCAAGGACGGCAAGCTACGCGCCCTGGCCGTGACCGGCGCCACGCGCGAGCCCGAGCTGCCCGACGTGCCCACCATGACCGAACTGGGCATGAAGGACTTCGACAAGGTTGGCTGGATGGGTTTCTTCCTGCCCGCCGGGACGCCGCCCGGGATCGTCAAAAAACTCACCGACGGCCTGATCGCCGAGCTCAAGGATCCGGCCGTGGTGCAGCGCTACCAGGAACTCGGTGGCCGGCCCGGCGGCATGGACAGCGCGCAATTCACGCAGATGGTCGAGCGCGACCGCAAGGACTGGGGCGAGCTGATCCGCAGCCAGAAGCTGCAGCTCGACTGAGGACGCGCCATGCCCGATACCCACTCCTTCACAGGCCACCATGTCTTCGTCGCCGGCGGTACCAGCGGCATCAACCTTGGCATTGCCCAGGCGTTCGCCCGCGCTGGCGCCCATGTCACCGTCATGAGCCGCTCGCCCGACAAGGTGCAGCAGGCCACCGAGGGGCTGCGCGCGCTCGGGGCGCAGGCGCTGGGCATCAGCGCCGACGTGCGCGATGCGGCGGCGGTGGAGGCGGCGCTGCGCCAGGCGCATGAACGCTTTGGCGACATTGACGTGCTCGTCTCCGGGGCGGCCGGTAATTTCATCGCGCCGGCCAAGGACTTGTCGCCCAATGGCTTCAAGACCGTGGTGGACATCGACCTGAACGGCACCTTCCACGTGCTGCGCCTGGCCTACCCGATGCTGAAGAAACCCGGCGCCAGCGTCATCAACATCTCGGCGCCGCAGGGCGTCAACCCCACCATGTACCAGGTGCATGCCTGCGCCGCCAAGGCCGGCATCGACATGATGACGCGCGTGCTGGCCATGGAGTGGGGCGAGGCGGGCGTGCGCGTGAACGCCATCGCGCCCGGGCCGATCGAGGGCACCGAGGGCATGCGCCGCCTCGCTCCCTCGCCCGAGGCGCTGGCCGACGCGGTCGCCGGCGTGCCGCTGCAGCGCATGGGCACGCTCGACGATATCGCCCACATGGCGCTGTTCCTGTCGTCACCCCAGGCCGGCTACGTGACGGGCGCGGTCATCCCGGTCGACGGCGGCTCGTCGCTGCGCGGCGGGCGCGACATGCGCGCGTCCTACGTCCCGCGGGACGGGGCATGAGCACCGGGCCTGCGCGCGCGCTTTGGCGCAGCCGCGCCGGCACGTGAATCAGGCGAGAATCCAGGCTTTTTGGGATCGATAGACAGTGAACATGGAAGCGGACGGCAAACTGGTCAGCGCCCTGGTGCGCGGTATTTCCGTGCTGCGTTGCTTCTCCAACAAATGCCAGGAGCTCAGTGCCAAGGAGCTGATGGATCTGACCGGCCTGCCCAAGCCCACGCTGTTTCGCCTGACCGAGACGCTGTGCGAGCTCGGCCTGCTGCGCTATTCGGAGCGCCTGTCCAAGTACGTACCCGGCCTGGGCCTGCTGCAGCTGTCGTCGCCCGTGCTCACGCGCATGGCGCTGCGCCAGTTCGCCCGCCCCCACATGCAGGCCCTGGCCGACCTGACCGAGGGCCAGGTGCAACTGGCCGTGGGCCACCGCCGCGAGCTGTGCCTGGTGGAACTGGCCAATGGCATGGGCAACACGGTGTTCCGCCAGGAGGTGGGCGTGTCCATGTCGCTGTCGCGCACCGCCACGGGCCGCGCCTATCTGCTGGGCATGGCCGAGGACGAGCGCGCGGCCTACCTGCGCGACCTGCAGGCACGCAACCCGCAGCGCGCCGCCTGGCTGGAGCAGCGCCTGGTGAACGCGCGCGAAGACATGGCGCAGTACGGTTTTTGCCGCAGCCACGGCGACCTGCACAGCGAGATCGAGTCGATTGCCGTGCCGATGAGCCAGCCCCAGGACAGCGAGCTGTGGATCTTCGCGCTGTCGGTGCCGGTGTTCAGCCCGCTGTACGGCAAGCTCGAATCCGATCTGGGCCCGCGCCTGCGCACGCTGGTGCGCTCGGTCGAGGGGGTGCTGGGGGTTTGAGGGTTGCGCCCTCCGCTCAGTGTCGGTCGGGCGAGGCGGCTGCCTTGAGTAGCGGTGACGCCGGCAAAAACCGGAACGCCATCGACGCCAGCGCCAGCCAGAGTGCAATCGCCAGCAGCACGGCGCGGTAGGGGTCGATTTCCTGGGTTTCGGCCCAGGCGGCGACGGCGCCGGTGGCCGACTGCATCAGCGCCACGCCCAGGAACATCGACATGGTGTAGAGCGACAGAGCGCGTCCGGTGAGCGCGCTGGAGTAGGAGGCGCGCGCGTCGGCGTACTGCAGCACGCTGTAGCCCCACACCATGCCCAGCACGATCATCAGCGCCACCGCGGCGCCCGCGTGTTGCAGCAGCGCCAGCACGGCAAACATGCCGGCCATGACGAGTGATGCGTTGGCGATCCAGGCGCGCCGGCGCAGCGGCCCGGGGTCGATGCGGCCAAAGCTGCCGGGGGCGAACAGCGAGATGACCGAAAGCACCAGCGCGACGTTGCCGCTGTCGACCAGCGAGAAGCCGAAGCGGTTCATCAACAGCGGGCCCATCCACAGGCCGCGCAGCGACAGAAAGGCCGCGTAGCCCGACATGCCCAGAATCAGGATGCCCCAGGTGTGGCGCAGCGTGAAAATTTCCAGCAGGCCCAGCAGCGAGCGGCGCAGGCTCTCGCGCGGTTGCTGCGCATCGCCCGGCAGTTCGGGCTCGCGTACCAGCGCGTAGACGATGACCCACGACAGCGCGCTGAGCCCGGCCAGCAGGCCAAAGCCCACGCGCCAGCCCCAGTGCTGCACCACCCAGGCCAGCGGCGTGCCGGTCAGCATCAGCCCGAGGCCGCCCATGCCCAGGCTCAGGCCTGAGAAGAAGGCGAAGCGGTCGCTGGGGAAGTGGCGCGAGATCAGCACGGTGCACGCCAGGAACGCGGGCGAGCAGCCCACGCCGATCAGCAGCTGCCCGACCATCAGCCAGCCATGGTCGGGCGCCAGCGCCGACAGCGCCGCGCCCGCGATCGACAGCGGCGCGGCCGCCAGCACCGTGCGGCGCAGGCCGTAGCGGTCCATGGCAATGCCCATCAAGAGCTGCGCGACGCCGAACGACAGGCCGAACAGCCCGGCAAAGGCCCCCAGCGCCTGCACGGACAGGCCGAAGTCGTGCTGCAGATCCTGCGCGACGATGGCGGTGACGGTGCGGTAGGACTGGCTCAGCGCAAAGCCCGACAGCAGGGCCAGCAGCATGACCCACAGCGGGCGGGAGCGGGAGGGGGCGGAGGAGGGGGGCGTAGCGACAGAATTCACATTGATGATTTTTGGCGGTTTACATGCCTGCGGCGTTCAGATCCCTTCCGTTTTGGGGGGTGGACGGAGCCGGGAGCGCAGGCATTTTGCCGGCATAGAGAACCCAAGCGCCGCTGGCCCCCACCCCAACCCCAGTGCTGGCGGCGGGACGCCGCCGCTCTTCGGGCTGTCCAGTTGCGCGCAGGCGCCACTAGAGCCGCAGCCCTCAGCCCCAAAGGGGGAGGGAGTGAAGGCGCGATCCGCAGGTCTCATGTGCGGCGCGCCATGGCCCTTGCGTGGTGCGCCAGGGTTCGTTCGGCCTGCGCCAGCACGGGCGCGTCGACCATGCGGCCGTCGAGCACGCAGACGCCGCCGCCTGCTGCCTGCAGGGCCTGCTGCACGCGTTGCGCGTGGGCCACGGCGGCGTCGCCCGGGTCGAACGCCGCGTGCAGCGGGGCGACCTGCGCCGGGTGGATGCACAGCTTGCCGCCAAAGCCCATGCGTCGCGCGCGTGCGGCATCAAGAGTCATGCGCTCGGGATTTTTCGTGTCCACGGTCACGCCGTCGATGGGCGCGGCCATGCCGGCGCGGCGCGCGGACAGCACCACGGCCATGCGCATCGGCAGCAGCTCGGCTTCGTCCGGGCCGCAGGCCATGCCGGCGTCGACCTGGAAGTCCAGGTGGCCAAAGGCCAGGCGCGCGACCTGGGGCGCGGCGGCCAACGTGTCCACGGCATGCAACCCGGCCACGGATTCGACCAGCGCCAGCAGCGCCGCCCCGCTCCCTGCGGCGCGCGCCACGGCCAGCAGTGTCTCGGCGCGCTCGGCTTTCGGAATCACGGCGCCGGCCAGGCCCAGTGCGGTGAGCTGCGCCAGCGCCTGCAGGTCGTCGGCAAACCAGGGCGTGCCCTCGGCGTTGATGCGCACCAGCAGGCGCGCGCGCTGCGCACCGTCGAGAGCGCCTGCGGCTTCCAGCAGGGCGCCGCGTGCGCGCGCCTTGTCGGCCGGCGCCACGGCGTCCTCCCAGTCGGCAATCACCATGTCGGCGCCGCTGGCCAGCGCCTTGGGCAGGCGCTGGGGATGGGTGGCGGGGACGAAGAGGAAGGAGCAGGCCTCGTGGACGCGGTGGTGTTGCATGCCTCTTCCTCAGTGCGTGGCGTCGCCCACCAGCGTGCCCACACGCGGCCAGCTGCCGACCTGCCACAGCCGCGCCACGGCCGCCTGGGCTGCTTGCGCGCCCACGGCGCCGCCGTAGTCGGCCAGGCGCAGCGCCTTGGCGGTGATTTCTTCGCGTGACAGCGTGTTGCCCGGGTCGCCCTTGGGTTCGTCGACGCGGCCGTGCAGTACGCGGCCGTCGGTGGTCTGCACGGTGACCTTGCCGATCCAGCGCTGGGGGTAGGCGGCGTCCACCTCGGGGTCGAGCGCCATGGCCACTTTGTCGCGCAGGGCCACGGTATCGGCGGCAAGAAATTCGGCGTCGAACTCGGTCAGGCCCGCATGGCCAAAGCGCGCTGCCAGGGCCAGCACCGTGCCCATGGAGAACTTGGACTGGTGCACCGTGCTGGGCGATGTCACCGGGCCCAGCACGTCGATGGCGCCCTGGTGCACGTGGCAGGTTACCCGGGCGATGTCTTCGATCCGCAAGCCGTGCTGCTGCATGACCTGCAAGAGCGCGTCGGCGGCGGGGTGGGTGTGGCGGCAGGAGGCATGCCACTTGAACGATGTCTCGGCCGTGGCCCAGCGCGTGCCCAGGCCGTCCGCCAACTTGGCTGGGTTGGCGTCGCTGGACATGCCGGCCGCCATGCCCTGCGGGCCGGTGAAGATGTCCTGCGCGCCGGTAAAGCCGTCCTGCGCCAGGTAAGCGGCCATCAGGCCGGCGGCGGCGGCGTGGGCCGTGTGCAGCTGCTTGCTGTCGGCGGCGGTGCGCAAAAATTCCCACAGCCCCGCCGACTGCGTGCCGGCCGAGCCGAAGGCGTGCTGCATCTGCGCGGGCGTGAGCCCCAGCAGCCGCCCCACGGCGGCGGCCGCAGCCAGCGTGCCGGCCGTGGCCGTGGTGTGGAAGATGCGGTAGTGGCTGCGGCCGAGGAATTCGCCCACGCGTATGCCGACCTCGTAGCCCGCCACGCAGGCGGCCATCAGCTGCTCTCCGCTGGCGCCTATGCTTTGCGCCACGGCCAGGGCCGGAGGGAAGACCACGGCCGCGGGGTGGAACACCGAGCCGTTGTGCACGTCGTCCTGCTCGGCGAAATGCGAGGCGGCGGCGTTGGCCAGCGCCGCCATCATGGGCGAGCTGGTCGCGCCCTGGGCGATGACCTCGCTGGGGCCTTGCGCCGGCCCTTGCGACAAGGCAAAGCGCACGATGCTGGCGACGGGCCGCGCCTTGCAGCCGGCCAGCACGGAGCCGAACCAGTCGACCCACAGGTCTTCGGTGCGGCGCTGCACTGGCGTGGGCACATCGCTCCACTGCAGGGTGGCGGCGAACTGGGCCAGGGGGTGGATGGTGGCTTGGGGTTCTTGTTTCATGGGGGGCTCCGGGGTGTTGGTTTTCACTCCTTCCCCCTCTGGGGGAAGGTTGGGATGGGGGCGGGTGCGCCGGCATCGTGCCGGCCTCGGGGCGCGAGCGTCGCTGGCCCCCACCCCTACCCTCCCCCAGAGGGGGAGGGAGAAACTCCAGCGATCTGCTCCGCGCTCCACCCCAGCTCAGCCAGGATGGCGGCGTTGTGCTGGCCCACGGCGGGCACGGCATCCATGCGGTAGTCAAACGCGCTGTTCACACCTGGCGGCAGCAGGGCGGGGATGCGGCCCACGGGGGAATCCACTTCGCGCCAGCGATCGCGCGCCTTCAGCTGCGGGTGGGCCCACAGGTCGGCCATGTCGTTGACGCGGGCGTTGGCGATGGCCGCTGCTTCCAGGCGCTCGACCACCTGGGCGGCGGTCAGCGCGGCGAACTCCTGCAGGATCAGCGCCTGCAGTTCGGTGCGGTGCGTATTGCGCTGGGCGTTGGAACAGAAGCGCGGGTCGGTCGCCACCTCGGGGCGCTGCAGCACCTGGTCGCAAAAGCTTTTCCACTCGCGCTCGTTCTGCAGGCCCAGCATCACTGTTCCTCCATCGCCGGCGGTGAACGGGCCATAGGGGTAGATGCTGGCGTGGCTGGCGCCGGTGCGCGGCGGCGGCGGTGCGCCGTCGAAGGCGTAGTACAGCGGGTAGCCCATCCACTCGCCCATGGCTTCGAGCATGGAGACGTCGATATGGCTGCCGCTCCCCGTCCTGCCGCGCAGCAGCAGGGCCGAGAGGATGCAGCTGTAGGCGTACATGCCGGCAGCAATGTCGGCCACCGAGATGCCGGATTTGCTGGGCGTCTCGGGCGTGCCGGTCACCGACAGAAAGCCCGCCTCGCTCTGGATCAGCAGGTCATAGGCTTTTTTGTCGCGGTACGGGCCGTCGGCGCCGTAGCCGCTGATGTCACAGACGATCAGCCTGGGGTTGTGCGCCTTCAGGGTTTCATACGACAGCCCCATGCGTGCGGCCGCGCCGGGTGCGAGGTTTTGCACCAGCACGTCGGCGGTCTTGAGCAGCTGCAGCAGCGCGGCCTTGGCCTGCGGCTGCTTGACGTCCAGCGCCAGGCTTTCCTTGCTGCGGTTGATCCAGGTGAAGTGCGAGGACTGGCCGCGCACGCGCTGGTCGTAGCCGCGCGCAAAGTCGCCGCTGCCGGGGCGCTCGACCTTGATCACGCGCGCGCCCAGGTCGGCAAGCTGGCGCGTGGCAAACGGCGCGGCGACGGCGTGTTCCAGGGAGATGACGGTGATGCCGTCGAGGGGGCGGGTCATGGGTGTGTGGCTCCGGTAAACAACTCCCTCAGCCCCAGAGGGGGAAGGAGCAAGGCAATCAAAACGACCGCGGCAGTTTCAGGATGTGCTCGGCCACGTAGCTGTAGATCATGTTGGTCGAAATCGGCGCCACCTGGTACAGGCGCGTCTCGCGGAATTTGCGCTCGATGTCGTACTCGCAGGCAAAGCCGAAGCCGCCGTGGGTCTGCAGGCAGACGTTGGCCGCCTCCCAGCTGGCCTTGGCGGCCAGGTACTTGGCCATGTTGGCCTCGGCGCCTGCGTTCTGGTGGGCGTCGATTTTTTCGCAGGCCTTCCAGCGCATCAGGTTGGCGGCTTCCAGCTCGATGAAGGCATCGGCAATCGGGAACTGCACGCCCTGGTTCTGGCCGATGGGGCGGTTGAACACCACGCGCTCGTTGGCGTATTTGGTGGCGCGGTCGATGAACCAGTAGCCATCGCCAATGCACTCGGCGGCAATCAGGGTGCGCTCGGCGTTCAGGCCGTCCAGCAGGGTCTTGAAACCCTTGCCTTCTTCGCCCAGCAGCGCGTCTTCGGGAATTTCGAGGTTGTCGAAGAACAGTTCGTTGGTCTCATGGTTGACCATGTTCAGGATGGGGCGCACCGTCAGGCCATTGCCAATCGCCTTGTGCAGGTCGATCAGGAAGCAGGACAGGCCATCGGAGCGCTTTTTTACCTGGTCGACGGGCGTGGTGCGTGCCAGCAAAATCATCAGATCGCTGTGCTGGATGCGCGAGATCCACACCTTTTGCCCGTTGATGACCCAGCGGCCATCCTTCTTCACCGCAGTGGTCTTGAGCTTGGTGGTGTCGCTGCCCGTGGTGGGCTCGGTCACGCCCATGGACTGGATGCGCAGCTCGCCCGAGGCAATCTTGGGCAGGTACAGGTCTTTCTGCGCCTGCGATCCGCTGCGCACGATGGCGTTCATCACGTACATCTGGCCGTGGCAGGCGCCGGAGTTGCCGCCGCTGCGGTTGATTTCTTCCATGATGACCGAGGCCTCTGCCATGGTCAGGCCCGAGCCGCCGTATTCCTGCGGGATCAGCGCGGCCATCCAGCCGGCTTTCGTCAGTGCATCGACGAACTCCTCGGGGTAGGCGCGGGCCTCGTCGACCTTGCGGAAGTATTCGTCGGGGAACTGTGCACAGAGGGCGCGGACGGCGTCGCGGATTTCCTGGTACTGGTCGGGCTGGTGGATCATGGCAATGGGATATCGATAAAAAAAACGGAGGTCTCACCCTCTCAGTGGTTCAAAGCAATGTGGCCGTGGCCTGCATGGTCAGCCAGCCCTCGTGGTCTTGTGCCCACAGCTCCACGGTCTTGCCGTCGCTTGACGGCTTGCCGTGCACGCTGAACGGGTGCAGGTCGGTCGTCGGCCGCACCGCGCGAAAGTCAAAGCGCGCCAGCTGCGCATCCGGCATCTGGCGGCGCAGCAGGTCGAGCAGCAGCGTGGCGATCAGCGGGCCGTGCACCACCAGGCCGGCATAGCCCTCGACCTCGGTCACGTACTTGCGGTCGTAGTGGATGCGGTGGCCATTGAAGGTCAGTGCCGAGTAGCGAAACAGCAGCACCGGGTCGGGCGTGATGGTGCGCGACCAGGCGGCCTGCCCGGCCAGCGGCGGTTTTTGCGGCGCAGGCGCAGGGTCGCCCGGCCGGGCAGCGGCGCGGTAGACGATGTCGTGCTCCTCGGTCAGCGCCAGGCCGTGCGCGTTGCGGTACTGGTGCTCGACCAGCACGAACAGCAGCTCGCCCGATCGTCCGGCCTTGTGCGTGACCGAGCGGATGGTGGACTGGCGCTGCACCTTCTGGCCCACGCGCAGCGGGTTGCCCGGCTCCCACGCCAGCCGCGCGCCGGCCCACATGCGCCGCGGCAGCGGCACGGGAGGCAGAAAGCCGCCGCGTTTCGGATGCCCGTCGGGCCCGACCTCGCCGGCGCGGGCGTGGGGCAGGAAATACATCCAGTGCCACAGCCCGGGCAGCACGCTGGCGTCTTGCGGCGCGGGATCGTCGCGGTCGAGCGTGGCGCTGAGCGCGTCGACGGGCGAAGCGGTGATCAAGTCGGTCAGCGTCTCGCTCCTGCCCTGCCAGGTTTGCAGGTGGGCGAGCTGGGCGGCGTCGATGGCGGGTGTGTCAGGCATGGCGGCAATGGTCGCGGTTTGCGTTGCGGCGGGCAATCCGCGTTTGTGAAAGCAGGCCTTCGCCGGGCCGGAAGACCGGCGGTGGTTTCAGGAAGGCAAAGCCCGCCCTCGTCATTGCCGAATGGCGCGCAGTGCGGTTTTTCGGCATGCTGGGTTCGTTTTCGAGTCGATATCAACCAAGGATGACCAGGCTATGACGCAAAAAATGATGGACGGCAAGGTGGTGGTGGTGACGGGTGCGGGCGGCGGCATCGGGCGCGACATGGCGCTGGCCATGGCGGCCGCCGGCGCCAAGGTGGTGGTCAACGACATTGGCACGTCGACCAGCGGCGAGGGCCAGGACGCCGGCCCCGCGCAGAAGGTGGTCGAGGAAATCAAGGCCGCCGGCGGCCAGGCCGTGGCCAGCACCGACAGCGTGGCCGAAGCCGCGGCCGCCGGGCGCATCGTGCAATGCGCGGTCGACACCTTTGGGCGTATCGACGGCGTGGTCAACAACGCCGGCATCCTGCGCGACCGGTTCTTCCACAAAATGAGCGTGGACGAGTGGGACGGCGTGCTCAAGGTGCACCTGTACGGCAGCTACTACATGGCGCGCGCGGCGGCCACTCACTTCAAGGAGCAGGAGAGCGGCGCCTTCGTGCACATGACCTCCACCTCGGGCCTGATCGGCAACTTTGGCCAGGCCAACTACAGCGCGGCCAAGCTGGGGCTCGTCGCCCTGTCCAAGTCCATCGCGCTGGACATGCAGAAGTTCAACGTGCGCTCCAACTGCATCGCGCCGTTCGCCTGGAGCCGCATGATCGGCTCCATCCCCACCGACACGCCCGAGCAGCAGGCGCGCGTGGCCAAGATCCAGCAGATGACGCCCAACAAGATCGCGCCGCTGGCCGTGTACCTGCTGTCGGACGCCGCCAGGGACGTGAACGCCCAGGTGTTCGCCGTGCGCAACAACGAGATCTTTTTGATGAGCCAGCCGCGCCCACTGCGCTCGGTGCACCGCAGCGAGGGCTGGACGCCCGAGTTCATCGCCGAGCACGGCATGCCGGCGCTCAAGAGCAGCTTCGTGCCCATGGAGCGCTCGGGCGACGTGTTCAGCTGGGATCCGGTGTAAGCCATGGCGATCGACTACCACCACCTCAAGAACCGGACCTTCGCGCCCGTGCACCAGCACTACACCGAGCGCGACACCATGCTCTACGCGCTCAGTCTCGGGCTGGGCAACGACCCGCTCGACGCCGCGGCCCTGCCCTTCGTCTACGAGGGTATGTCCAGCGGCCTGCGTGCGCTGCCCACGCTGGCCGTGGTGCTGGGCTACCCGGGCTTCTGGGCGCGCGAGGCGGACACGGGCATCGACTGGGTCAAGCTGCTGCACGGCGAGCAGCGCGTGCGCTGGCACCGGCCGCTGCCGGCCGACTGCGAGGTGGTCGGCAAGAGCCGCATCACCCACCTGATCGACAAGGGCGAGGGCAAGGGCGCCATCCTGGTGACCGAGCGGCTGCTGGAGACCCGGGCCGGCGAGCTGCTGGCCACGCTGCAGCAGGTGACCTTTCTGCGCGGCGATGGCGGCTACAGCCAGCAAGGCGGCGGCCAGCCCAGCGACGAGGCGCTGCCCGCGCTGCAGCCCACGCCGCAGGACCGCGCGCCCGACTTCAGCGACACGCAAGCGATTCGCCCCGAGGCGGCGCTGCTGTACCGCCTGATGGGCGACTACAACCCCCTGCACGCCGACCCGGCCGTGGCGGTGAAGGCTGGTTTCGAGCGGCCCATATTGCACGGGTTGGCGAGCTATGGCCTGGTGGCGCATGCGCTCTTGCGCCAATGCGCGGACGGCGATCCGGCACGTCTCAAGGCACTGGACATACGCTTTGCCGCGCCCGTCTATCCGGGCGAGACGCTGGTGACCGAGATCTGGCGCGTGCCGGGCGATGGCAAGCAATTCCAGCTGCGCGCCCGTGTTGCGGAGCGCGACAAAGTGGTGTTGAGCCACGGCTTTGCCGAACTGGCTTGAGCGATTTTCCCCCTCCCCCTTTGGGGGAGGGAGGGGTGGGGGCCGGCGACGCTTGCGCTTTGTGCCGGCAAGATCCCAGCGCTCCCAGCCCCCATCCCAACCTTCCCCCAGAGGGGGAAGGAGCAACAACCAGGAGACACCATGACCGCATCCCCCGTGTTGACCTCTGTGCAGGACGGCATAGGCACCATCACCCTGAACCGCCCCGAGGCGCGCAACGCCCTGAGCCAGGACATGCGCCCGGCACTGGCCGCCGCCGTCACGCAGATGCGCGACGACAAGGAGGTCTACGCCGTCATCCTCACCGGCGCGGGCGGCGCCTTCTGCTCGGGCGGCGACATCTCGGCCATGCTCGACACCAGCCGCACGGGCCTGACATTTCGCGCCGGCATGCGCGAGCTGCACCAGTGGTTTCCCGAGCTGGTGAACCTGGAGAAGCCCGTCATCGCCGCCGTGGACGGCCCGGCCTTCGGCGCAGGCCTGAGCCTGGCGCTGGCGGCCGACTTCGTGCTGGCCACGCGCCGCGCCAGGTTCTGCGCCGTGTTCGGCCGCATCGGCCTGATCCCCGACCTGGGTGCCCTGCATCTGCTGCCGCGCATCGTCGGCATGCAAAAGGCCAAGGAGCTGGTCTTCACCGCGCGCACCGTCGATGTGGATGAGGCCAGACAGCTCGGCATGGTCTACGACGTCGTCGAGGATGCAGCCGCGTTGCAGCAGGCAGCGCAGGCGCTCGCGCGGCGCTTCGGCGAGGCATCGACGGCCGCCATCGGCATGGCCAAGACCATCATGAACCAGTCTTTCGAGAGCGATGCGCGCACCATCGCCGAGCTGGAGTCCTACGGCCAGGCCATGGCCCGCGGCTCCGCCTACCACCAGGACGCGGTGCGGCGCTTCAAGGACAAGCAGCCGCTGCGCTTCGACTGGGATCGCAAGGCATGAGCGAAGGCGACCTGGCCCAGCAGCTGCAGCGGCTGATCCGCCCCGGCGACACGCTGTGGTGGGGCCAGGCGACGGCCGAGCCGTTGACGCTGACGCGCGCAGTCACCGCGCACCGCCATGCGCTGGCGCGGGGAGGGCGCCTCGGCGTGTTCGTCGGCATGGCCGCATCCGACACGCTGGCGCCAGAGCAGGCCGACGTGCTCGACTTCTTCGGCTACGCCGCGGGCGGCGCGCACCGCAAGCTGGCCGACGCGGGCGTGCTCGACATCGTGCCCAGCCACTATTCGCACCTGCCCGGGCTGGTTCGCGCGGGCGTGTTGCCGGCCGACGTGCTGCTGCTGCAGGTGTCAAAGCCCGATGAACAAGGCCGCTATAGCCTGGGGCAGGTGCAGGAATACCTGCCGGCAGTGCGCGAGCGGGCGCGCGTCGTGATTGGCGAGGTCAACCCCTGCGTGCCGTGGACGCATGGCGGCCTGCACCTGACGGCCGGCGACTTCGCGCTGCTGGTCGACGCCGAACACGCGCCGCTGGACCAGCCGCCCAGCCGCATCGGCCCGGCCGAGCAGGCCATCGCGCGCCACATCGCCGGCCTGATCGAGGACGGCGCCACGCTGCAGCTGGGCGTGGGCAACCTGCCCGAGGCGGTGCTGGCCGCCCTGCACCACCACCGCGACCTGGGCCTGCACAGCGGCGCAGTGGGCGACGGCATCGCCCGGCTCGCCGAGGCCGGCGTGCTGACCAACGCGAGGAAGAGCATCGACACCGGCGTGGGCATAGGCGGCATCCTGATGGGCGGCGAGTGCCTGCGCCGCTGGGCGCACCGCAATCCGCAGATCGAGCTGCGCCCCACCGACTACACCCACAACCCCGACGTGCTGGCCGCCAGCCACAAGCTGGCCGCCATCAACGCCGCCGTCGAGGTGGACTTGACGGGTCAGATCAACGCCGAGGTGGCCGCCGGCTGCTACGTCGGCGCCGTCGGCGGCGCGGTGGATTTTCTGCGCGGAGCCGCGCGCAGCAGGGGCGGCCTGCCCATCGTTGCGCTGCCCGCCACGGCCAAGGGCGCGAGCCGCATCGTCGCCAACCTGTCCGGCCCGGTGAGCACGCCGCGCAGCGACGCCGGCCTGATCGTCACCGAGCACGGCGTGGCCGACCTGCGCGGCCAGCCGCTGTCGCGCCGCGTGCGCCGGCTGATAGACATTGCCGCGCCCGAACACCGCGAGGCCCTGGAGCGCCAGGCGCATGAACTGCTGCGCCGCTGCGGCGCGGCGTTCTTTACTCCCTCTCCCCCTGGGAGAGGGCAGGGGTGAGGGCCGGCGACGCTCACACCCCGGTGCCGGCAAGATGCCGGCGCTCCTCCTCACAGTCAGCTCGTCAACCCGAAGGAGAAACACCATGCGCAGAGCCGCCATCGTCACCCCTGTCCGTACCCCCGTCGGCACCTTCGGTGGAAGCCTTCGCCCCGTGCCCGTCGAAGAACTTGCCGCCACCACGGTACGCGCCGTGGTCACGAGAAGCGGCATTGACCCCGCGCGCATCGACGACGTCGTCATGGCCCAGTCCTACGCCAACAGCGAGGTGCCCTGCGTCGGCCGCTGGGCGGCATTGCAGGCGGGCCTGCCGGTGTCGGTGCCCGGCATGCAGCTGGACCGGCGCTGCGGCGGCGGCCTGCAGGCCATCGTCACGGCCGCGATGATGGTGCAGAGCGGCGCCGCCGACGCGGTCATCGCGGGCGGCGTGGAGAGCATGAGCAACATCGAGTACTACAGCACCGACATGCGCTGGGGCGCGCGCTCGGGCAACGTGCGCTTCTACGACCGGCTGGACCGCGGGCGCGAGCGCTCACAGCCCGTGGAGCGTTTTGGCAAGATATCCGGGATGATCGAGACGGCCGAGAACCTGGCGCGCGACTACGCCATCACCAAGGATGAAGCCGACGCCTTCGCCCTGCGCAGCCACCAGAAGGCGGCGGCTGCCTGGGCCGCGGGGCGCTTTGCCGACGAAATCGTCCCGGTGCAAGTGCCCCAGCGCAAGGGCGAGCCCATCATCTTTGCCAAGGATGAGGGTTTTCGCGCCGACGCCACGCTGGAGAGCCTGGGCAAGCTGCGCGTCTTGACACCGAACGGCACGGTGACGGCCGGCAACGCCAGCCAGCAAAACGATGCCAGCGCCGCCTGCCTGATCGTGGCCGAGGACAAGCTGGCCGAGCTGAATCTCACCCCCATGGCCACGCTGGTGGGCTGGGCGGCGGCGGGCTGCGAGCCTTCGCATATGGGCATAGGCCCGGTGCCGGCCGTGCAGAAGCTGCTGGCGCGCCTGCAATTGAAGATCGACGACATGGACCTGGTCGAGCTCAACGAGGCCTTCGCCTGCCAGGTGCTGGCCGTGCTCAAGGGCTGGGACTGGCAGGACCAGGACGCGATCGAGGCCAAGCTCAACGTCAACGGCTCGGGCATCTCGCTGGGCCATCCCATAGGCGCCACCGGCGTGCGCATCCTGGCCACGCTGCTGCACGAGCTGCAGCGCCGTAAGGGCCGCTATGGGCTGGAGACCATGTGCATAGGCGGCGGGCAGGGGATTGCGGCGGTGTTCGAGCGGGTGTGAGGTGCACTGCAGTCGCCCGCCGGAGCGGGCGGGCCGGCTGCAGGCGCATCACGACGAAGTTGCCAGCGCCCCCTCGAAGTGGCTCCACGCGTTGAAAGGCGTCACATCGGGCCGGCGGCGCGCCGCGATCAGCACGATGCGTGAACGGCGGTTGTTTTGCGCCGCGCCGGGGCGCTCGATGCTCCAGCGCCTGCCGCACAGCTGCAGAACGCGCGGGGCGTCCTCGCCCTCCAGGAACACCATGCCCTTGGCGCGCATCACATGCACGGGCAGGGCATCGAGCGCAGCCTCCAGGGCCTGGCGCTGCAGGGGGTGGGCGGTGGTGAAGCTGTGGCTGGCAAACCGGGCCGCATGGTCGATCTCCGGCCCGGTGGGGGAGGGTGCGACGGCGTTTTCTGCTTGCGCCGCGCCAAGGACTGGCCCCAGGATCAGGCTGGGATCGATCTCGCCGTGGTGGCTCTCCAGCGCGGGCACGCCGGGGGCTTGCGTGCACAGCCAGGCGTGCAGTGTGGCGAGGTCTTCGGGCGTGACGAGATCGGTCTTGCTCAGCAGCAGAAGGTCGGCCGAGCGCAACTGGGCCAGCACCGTGTCGCCGACGTAACGATCCTGGGCCAGCGTCTGCACGGCCTGGGCATCGACCACGGTGATCACGCCGTCGCTGCGAAAGCGCCCGCCCGAACGGCCCATGGCCGCGATGCGGGCGGGGTCGCCCACGCCGCTGGCCTCCACCACCACGCGGTCGGGCGGCACGGGCAGCGACAGCACCTTCAGGAAGGCCTGCATCAGGTCGCCGCCAATCGCGCAGCAGGCGCAGCCATTGGCCAGGTTGATGATGCCGTCGGGCAGGCCGGGAGCGCCCTGGGCGATCAGCTGGGCATCGATGTTGATGGAGCCGAAGTCGTTGACCATCACCAGCACGCGCTCGCGCTGCTGGGTGCGCAGCAGGTGGTTGAGCAGCGTGGTCTTGCCGGCCCCCAGAAAGCCGCCCAGCACGGTCAGGGCAATGGGCGGGCGGGGCGTCAGCATGGATGGGCCGGCGCCTGGAAGACCTGGCCGCCCAGCACCGTGCCCCACACCGGCACGTCGCGCAGGGCCTGGGCCGGTACCTCCAGCGGGTCTTGCTCCAGCACCGCGAAGTCGGCGAACTTGCCCACCTCGATACTGCCTATGCAGTGGTCCAGGCGCAGCGTGTGGGCGGCGCCCAGGGTGACGGCGCGCAGTGCGTCATAGGCGGAAATGCGCTCGCTCTCGCCCAGGACGCGGCCGCTGGCCGTCTGCCGGTTCACCGCGCACCATGCGGTGAACAGCGGGGCGATGGGGGTGATGGGCGCGTCGGAATGCAGCGAGAAGGGCACGCCGTGGCGCAGCGCCGTGCCCGCCGCGTTCATGCGGTTGGCGCGGTCGGGGCCGACGGTGATGCCGTAGTGGGCGTCGCCCCAGTAGTACAAATGGTTGGCAAACAGGTTCACCGCCATGCCCAGCGTCACCATGCGCTTGAACTGCGCGGCATCGGCCAGCTGGCAGTGCTGCAGGGTGTGGCGGTGGTCCCAGCGCGGGTGCTGGCGCAGCACGGCCTCCACCGCGTCCAGCACCATGTCCGTGGCCTCGTCGCCGTTGGTGTGGATGTGGATGGTGAAGCCGGCGCGGTGGTATTCATCGATCAGTTCCAGCGTCTTTTGCGGCGGTATCACCCAGATGCCATTGGCGCTGCCGTTGTAGTAATGCGGCCAGCGCAGGCGTGCGGTAAAGCCCTGGATGGAGCCGTCCACCACCATCTTGATGAGGCCGAAGTGCAGCTTGTCGGTGTTGTATTGCATCGCCCGGCGTACGCGCTCGGGCCCGCCCTCGGCCGCGCCGCGCATGGGGTTGTAGGCCGGCACCAGGCGCAGCGGAAACTGCGCCTCGCTGGTGATTTTCACCAGGTTGGCGACGGCATCGTCCGCCAGGTTGTTGGACAGGTCGGCCGCCGTGGTCACCCCCGCCAGCTGGGCCAGGCGGCCGAAGTTGCGTATGCCTTGCTCGGACTGGCCGGCGGCGAAGTAGGCGTTGCCAATGATGGCAAAGACCGGGAACATGGCCGCCATCTCCTGCAGCTCGCCGGTGGGCTGACCCTGCGCATCCTTGGCCACGCCCTCGGTCTCGGTGGCGGCGTCTATGCCCGCCAACTGCAGCATGGCGCTGTTGACGTTGAGCAGGTGCACGCTGGCATGCAGCACCACCACCGGGCGGGTGACAGAGACCTGGTCGAGCTCATTGACCGTCATGCGGGTGGTGCCGAAATGGATGGGGTCGAACCCCCAGGCCAGCAGCGGCTGCGTCGGGTCTGGCAGTCGCGCCTCGGCCTCGCGCAGGCGCTCGATCAGCGCCTCGAAGCTTTGCACCCCGGGCCACAGGGTGCCGTCGGGGCCGCGGCGGTCGTGAAAGCCTGTGTAGACGAAGTTCCACATGCCGCCATCGAGCAGATGCGCATGGCCCTCCACCAGCCCGGGCATCAGCACCTTGTCGGCAAACCGGGTGTCGAGGGTGGCGGGCCCCCAGCCCTGCAGCTCGCCCGCGCTGCCCACGCCCAGGATGCGGCCGTCGCGCACGGCCACGTGGGTGGCCTCGGGCTGCATGGGGTTCATGGTGATGATTTTTCGGGCCTGAAAAATCGTCGTCGTGGTGTCTGCCTGTGTCATGTCGCTGCTCTCAAAACTAGCCGTAGGCCCGCGGGGAAGGGGTGCCCTGAAGGCTATTGCGTTGCGCGAAAGCCCGATTTTTCGACGATGGGGCGCAGTGCCTCGCGCTGCGTCGCGATCAACTCGGTCACGTCGCTGCCCGGCCGGCCCGTGGTCACCATGCCAAGTTGGGCCATCTTTGCGGAAAACTCGGGGTCTTGGACGATGGCGGTCATCGCCTTGGCCAGGGCGCTCACCACATTCGCAGGCGTGCCCGCAGGAACAAAGGCGGCAAACCAGGCAGGCGCAATTTCAAAGCCCTTGACCCCCTGTTCGATGAAGGTCGGCACCTCGGGGGCAAGTTGGGTGCGCTCCATGCCGGGAACGCCGAGGTATTTGATTTTTCCGGCTTTCACCAACTCGCTGGCGGAGGCGACGATGTCCATGCCCACCGGCAGCGCGCCGCCGATCTCGTCGGTCAGCATGGGCGGCGCGCCTTTGTAGGCGATGGGCGTCAGATCCAGGCCCATTTCCTGGTTCAGCTGCAGCAGGCCGAAATGCAGTACGCCGCCCAGTGTCACCATGCCCACGCCGGTGTCGTTGGGGTTTTTCTTGACCCAGTCGACATATTCCCGCATCGAGGAAAAGGGACTGCCCGTGGCGGTCGTCGCCACCAGCGGCGTGTCGGCCAGATGCGCCACGGGGATGAAATCCTTGTCGGGATCGAAGGGCAGCTTGTCGTAGGTCAGCGGCTGCAGGACGAATGGCGAGGCCGGGCTGATCAAGATGGTGTTGCCATCGGCGGGCGCGCGCTTGACCGCACCCAGCGCAATCTGGGTGCTGGCGCCGGGCTTGTTGTCGACGATGACCGTTCTGCCCAGGTCGGTGCGCAGCTTCTCGGACATGGCGCGCGCCATGCTGTCGAGCGCGCCGCCGGCGGAAAAGCCGATGATGATCTTGACCGGGGCATTGGAGGGCGCCTGCGCGCTGGCCGTGGTGCACGCCAGCGCGGCGGCGCAGGCGAGGGCGGCAATTTTGACGATCGATGACTGCAACATGTCTCCTGGCTCCTTTGAGGACGGGTTTTTGTGATAGGAGCGCGCAGTCTAGAAATTGCTTATCGCAATGTCTAATATATATAACGTATTTTTTTATTCAATAAATATATGGAGATTGCGATTCATGCGCGTCCGCTGTCGCGGGTGGCGGGCGTGACCGGGGGGCGCGCGGCTGCAGAAGGAGACCGTAGGCGCGCAAAGAAGGCGTTGCCTTAACAACACCCGAAGCAGCTCTTTGGCAAATGCCAATTCACACGCCCAGGGCGTTCAGTGACCATCGCGGCCACGGCTGCATGCAGCGGCCGATGCGATGTTTGATGGAGACACAGATGCCCACGCTTTCCCGTCGGCAGGCCGTGGCCGCACCAGCGGTGAGCGACGGCAAGCCTCGCGCCAGCGCGCAAACACTTGCGGCTCGTACGGGCCCGCTTCCGGGCGCGGCGCTTTTGGCCGCCCCGGCCGAGCGTATCCACCAGTTGCTCGATCGCTGGCTGGTCGAGGCGCCGGATCACCCCTTCATCCACCTGCCCGATGGCCGCAGCCTGAGCTTTGCCGAGCTGGGCGCGCTCACCGATGCGGCTGAAGAAGAGCTGCGCACCCTGGGCGTGTGCGCCGGCGACCGTGTGCTGGTGGTGGCCGAGAACTGCCCCGAGCACGCCGCGCTGATCCTGGCCGCGAGCCGCGTCGGCGCCTGGTCGTGCGGTGTGAACGCGCGCATGGCGCCGGGCGAGGTCGATGCCTTTGCCGCCAAGGCCGATGCGCGCCTGCTGTACTTCACCGCAAGCGGCTCGCGCGCCGCCGCCGAGCATGCACGTCGCCACGCGGGCGTGGACAGCGTGCTGCCCGGCATGCAGCACGGCGCGGTGCGCGGGCAGGCCACAGTGGAGCCGCCGCCGCTGCAGGGTGAGGTAGCGGCGCTGATCTTCACCTCGGGCACCACGGGCGCACCCAAGGGCGTGATGGTCACGCACGAGGCGCTGATCCACTTCGCGCGCGTCTCGGCCGCATCGCGCGCACTGGGCCCGCAGGATCGTTGCTATGCCTTCGTGCCCATGACGCATGTCTTTGGCCTGGCCACGGTGTTGCTGACCTCGCTGTATGCCGGCGCGCAGCTGGTGCTGCGCCCGCAATTCGCCCCGGCGGATTTGCTGGATACGCTGGCGCATCACGGCGTGACGCAGCTGCAGGGCCCGCCGGCGCTGTTCTCACGCCTGCTGGCCTATCTGCAGGAGCAACACATTGCGCACCCTGTCGCGCCGGCGCTGCGCTACGTCTACACCGGCGCTGGGCCGCTGGATTTGACGCTCAAAAATCGCGTCGAGGCCGCCTTCGGCCAGGCGTTGCATCACGGCTACGGCCTGTCGGAATATGCAGGCTCGGTGCATTTGACGCGCATGGACGAGCAGCGCCCCGACACCAGCGTGGGCTATGTGGTGGAGGACGCCGAGGTGCAGGTCACCGACCCGGCCAGCGGCCGGCCCGTGCCCACGGGCGAGCGCGGCGAGCTGTGGATACGCGGCCGCGGCCTGATGCGCGGCTATTTCCGCGACCCGCAGGCCACGAACGCCGTGATGCGCGACGGCGGCTGGTACGCCAGCGGCGACCTGGGCGAACTGCATGCCGATGGCGCGCTGTTCGTCGTCGGGCGCCTCAAGGAGATGATCATCCGCTCGGGCTTCAACGTCTACCCGGCCGAGGTCGAGCTGGCGCTCAACCAGCTGCCCGGCGTGCAGCGCAGCGCCGTCGTCGGCCGCCCGGAGAAGGACGGCAACGAGGAGGTCATCGCATTCGTGGAACTCAGCCCCGGCGCCAGTTTTGACGAGACCGCCGCCCGCGCGCGGCTGCGCGGGCAGCTGGCGCCCTACAAGCTGCCCAGCCACATCGTGACCGTGGCCGAGTTGCCCACCAGCCACAACGGCAAGGTGCTCAAGCGCCAGTTGCAGGAACTGGCTGCCCATTTTTGAGGAAACCCATATGACCATGCATCCCATCACCCGCCGCCAACTCGTCGCCGCCGGCCTGCTGGCCGTCGCCACGCAGCCCCTTGCCGCACTGGCGAATGGCGCCTGGCCCAGCAAGCCCGTGCGTTTCATCGTGCCCTTCCCGGCGGGCGGCCCCGTGGACACCACGGCCCGCGCCGCGAGCCTGAAGCTGTCCGAGATCTGGAAGACGCCCACGGTGATCGACAACCGCGCCGGCGCAGGCGGCGTGGTGGGTGCGCAAGCGGCGGCGCGCGAGGCGCCCGACGGCCACGCACTGTTCATGGGCGCCATCCACCACGCGGTCAACCCCACGCTGATGGGCAATCTGCCCTATGACATCGAGAAAGACTTCGCACCGATCAGCTTCGCAGCCATGTTTCCGGTGTTCATCGTGGCCCATGCCGCGGTGCCGGCCAATGATCTCAAGGAGCTCATTGCGCTGGCCAGGCGCTCGGGCAGTGATCTGAGCTATGGCTCATCAGGCAACGGCGGCGGCACGCACCTGGCGGGTGAGCTGTTTAACATGGAGGCGGGCACGAAGCTGCAGCACGTGCCCTACAAGGGCAGCGCCCCGGCCATGAACGATCTGCTGGGCGGCCAGGTGCAGCTGATGTTCAGCGACGCACCCACGGTGCTGCCACACGTCAAGGGCGGCCGCGTCAAGGTATTGGCCGTGGCCAGTCGCGAGCGCTCGGCCATGCTGCCGGACGTGCCCACGGCGGCCGAGGCGGGGTTGGCCGGCTACGAGGCCTATTCCTGGGCTGCGTTGTTTGCCCCGGCCAAGACGCCCCAGACCGTGCTCGACAAGATCACCACCGACTTCAACACCGCCTTCAACGACCCCGTCGTACGCCAACGCCTGTTGGATGCGGGCGCGCAAGCCGCGCCGGGAACCCAGCAGGAAATGCGCCAATTTTTGCGCGCCGAAATCGACAAGTGGGCCCAGGTGATCAAGACGGCGGGGATCACGGCGGGATAAGCAGAAAGCAATCGCTGCTGTCGTTTTGCAGCAAGGTTGAGGCGTCCTCCGTTTGTACCCAGGCCTTGATGCTGTGGAGTGCCTGGCAGATTGCGGTGCGCGCCGATCCAGCGAGATGGGCGGCTTTCTTCGGGAAAACGCGCAATCGGCAGGGATAAACCCCGGGTTTGGAAAAAACCTATTCACAAGTTGCGCTGGAGTCTGCACGATGGCTCTCGCCTTCGAGGCGTGCGGCCGCGCGAGACAGCGGCGGGCGCGCCACACCACGACGACTCTTATGGAGACCACCATGCAGCCCACCCATCGCACATCCAATCGCCGCAATGCCCTGAAGGGCGTGCTGGCCGCCGCGGCCGCACCGGCCATCATCACGTCGGCGCATGCGCAGGCCAAGGTCAGCTGGCGGGTGCAGTCGCACTGGCCCAAGGCGTCGGGCTCGTTCAACGGCAGCCTGGTGCCGCTGGCCAAGGAACTGGAGGAGCGCACCAAGGGGCGCTTCAAGCTGCAGGCCATGGGGGCGGGCGAGATTGCCAAGGGCAGCGAGATTTTCAACATCGTGCGCCGTGGCGTGGTGCAGATGGGCTCGACCGCGCCCAGCTACAACCCCGATGAGTCCGAGCTGATGAACCAGTATTTCGGCATTCCGGGGACGCTGCGTCATCCCTGGGAGATGATGCACCTGGTCAAGAACCTGGGGCTGGAGGCGGCGCTCAACGAGCAGCTCAAGGCGCGCGGCGTGTTCATGATGGCCGAGAAGTCGTATCCGACCGAGCTGGTGCTCAAGAAGAAGATCGCACCCGGCGAGGATCTCTCGCGCATCAAGATCCGCTCGGCGGGCAACCTGGTCGACTACTTTGCCGCTGCCGGCTTCGTGCCGCAGAACATCGATGGCCCCGAGCTGTACCAGGCGCTGGCCACCGGCGTGATCGATGGTGCGCACTGGGGCGCGGCCGTCGGCGCGCTGTCGATGAAATTCTGGGAGGTGGCCAAGTTCCAGATGAAGCCGGCGGTGCTGATCGCCAACGACGTGTTCGTGATCAATCTGGACGCCTACAACAAGCTGCCCGACGATCTGCGCGAGACCTTCACGATGCTGGTGCAGGAGCGCTATTTCCGCCGCACCATCGAATACCAGCACCAGGAGGCGGTGGCAACCAACACCGGCGTCACCAAGTACGGCCTGGAACTGGTGCCCTATCCCGAAGACGTGCAAAAGCGCATGGCCCAGGCGTCCAAGGACATTCTGGCCAAGGACATGGCCGGCGGCCCCAAGGCCAAGGAGATGGGCGAGAAGCTCACCGCCCTGATGAAGGATCTGGGCTACGTCTGACGCTAGTGCAGTGTTCGATGCTTGATGTGACAAATAAAACCGATGGATTTT
>PGEI01000149.1 GCA_002894305.1 Comamonadaceae bacterium CD01 | reverse complement strand
CATATCAACCGATTACTTTGTCGGCTTCGCTTGTCGTGCTGCAGCACTGCCCGTGCTTCACCTTCGCGTACTCGATCGATATAGAAATGGAATGATGCGCGGGGGCGGTGATTTCGCCCGCGCGGTCAGAGCTTCTTGACCAGGATCTGGCTCTTGCGATCCCAGTTGTACTTGCGCTTGCGCGCCTCGGGCAACCAGCTGTGATCCACGGGCGAGAAGCCGCGTTTCAGGAACCAGTGCATGGTGCGCGTGGTTAGCACGAACAGGCTGGTCATGCCCAGCGCGCGGGCGCGCTGCTCGATGCGCTTGAGCAGCTTCTCGCCGTCGCCCGTGCCCTGGCTGTGTGGCGAGACGGTGACCGCGGCCATCTCGGCGGTGCGCGCCTCGGGGTAGGGGTGCAGCGCGGCGCAGCCGAAGATCACGCCGTCGTGCTCGATGATGGTG
This sequence comes from Comamonadaceae bacterium CD01, assembly GCA_002894305.1. Taxonomy (GTDB): domain Bacteria; phylum Pseudomonadota; class Gammaproteobacteria; order Burkholderiales; family Burkholderiaceae_C; genus Comamonas_C; species Comamonas_C faecalis. The sequence goes on along the minus strand of PGEI01000149.1, from coordinate 6,648 downwards.
TAGCTGGAAATGTCGCGCTCGATCTCGGTGCGGCTGCGCTTGACCAGCGTGCCGTCGCGCTCGAAGGGCTCGATCAGCTGGATGATGCCGCCAACGTCGTCGATCGTCGCCTCGCGCAGCTCTTCAAGCTTCTCGTCGACCACCATGGTGCCGAAGCCGTCGTGCACGTAGATCTCCAGCAGCAGCGCGCCGTCGGTGGCAAACGGCAGGATGTGGCTGCGCTCGACGCCGTGCTCGCAGGCGCGCACGCAGTGCTGCAGGTAAAAGCCCGCGTCGGTGGGCTGCTGGGGCGGGGGCAGCTGGGCCAGCAACTGGCGCGCGGCGGCTAGCGGCAGCTCGGTGTCGATGGGGTTGTCGTCGGCGGCGGGCTCCAGCGGGCGCACGCGCAGGCCGGGCTGCTCGGTCAGGAACAGCAGCTTGTCGGCCTTGAGCTCGATGGCCACGCGCGTGGCGACTTCCTCCATCGCCAGGTTGAAGGCCTCGCCCGTGGGCGAGAAGCCGAACGGCGAGATCAGCACCATGGCGTCGGACGCGAGCGTGCGGTGGATGCCCTCGATGTCGACCTTGCGCACCTGGCCAGTGTGCAGAAAGTCGACGCCGTCGATGATGCCCACGGGCCGTGCGGTCAGGAAGTTGCCCGAGATGACGCGCACGCGCGCGCCGGCCATCGGCGTGTTGGGCAGGCCCTGGCTGAATGCGGCCTCGATCTCGTAGCGCAGCTGGCCGGCCGCCTCCTGCGCGCAGTCGAGCGCCACCGGGTCGGTGATGCGCATGCCATGCGAGTAGCGCGCCGCGTGGCCCTTGGCGCGCAGCTGCTCGTTGACCTGGGGGCGAAAGCCATGCACCAGCACGATTTTGACGCCCATGGCCTGGATCATCGCTAGATCCTGCACCGTGGCCTGCAGCTTGCCCGCGGCAATGGCCTCGCCCGTCAGCCCGACGACGAAGGTCTGGTGGCGGAATTTGTGGATGTAGGGCGCGACCGAGCGGAACCAGGGGACGAAGGTGAAGTTGAAGACGGCGGACATGGCGGTCGGTGTGCGTTCGGGTGGATGGCCCCGGGGCGAGGGGCGCGCCGTGTCTGCAGGCCTGCGGGCGCAGCGGCGAGTGTAGCGGCTGGCCGGCCGCGGCGCAGGCAGCCGACCGGTCTATAAGCCAGGCGCCTCCAGCGCGAAGACCGGCACCTCGGCCTGGCGGCTGAGCCACAGGCCGCCGCCCATGTCGATGGCGTGTGCCGCCAGCGCGCGCCGGTACAGGCTGGCGCGGTGGCGGTACTGGCGCGTGTCGGTGCGCTCCTCGTCGATGCTGCCCTGCTCGAAGTCCTCCTGCGTGACGGCCTCCAGGTAGAGCGCGCCGGCGGCAAGCCGCCCCAGGTTGTCCAGCGCGCGCTGCAGATCCTGGCGCGCCAGGTAGGGCAGCACGCCCTGGCAGATCACCAGGTCGTAGGGCGCGTCGGCGCGGTAGTCCAGCACCGATCCCTGCTGCCAGCCGTAGCGCTGGCACAGGTAGGGGCTGAGCTCGACGCCGTGGTACTGGGCGCCGGGCCAGTGCTGGGCCGCAATGCCCTGCCACAGGCCGATGCCGCAGCCCATGTCCAGCACGCGGTGCACCGGCACGCGCAGATAGGCCAGGTAGCTGGCGATGAACTGTCCCAGCCGCGCCGTGTGGCCTTTGTCGATCACGCGGGTGCGCCGGTCGTAGTAATAGCGCTGGTAATAGGCCTCGTCGAAGATGTCTGCACTGGCCGATTGCACGGCTGCCTCCTGCGGGTGGGGTGGGATGGGATGCGGGCGTCGCCGCGACCGAGCCGGGCCATTGTCCCCCTGCACGGGATCTCCGTGGATCAGTCGCAGGAGGGGAGGCCGGCCGCCCCTGGATTCGTCATCCCGGCGAAGGCCGGGATCCAGAGGGACGGGCGCTACCAGCACTGGGCTGCAGGGACTGGGATAATCGCGCCCCTTATGCCTCAGCCCTTGCCGTTTCAGATCAGCTTTCCCGACCAGCTTCCAGTCAGCGCCCGCCGGGGCGACATCATGGCAGCCATGCGCGAGCACCAGGTCATCATCGTCTGCGGCGAAACCGGCTCGGGCAAGACCACGCAGCTGCCCAAGATCGCGCTCGCCTTGGGGCGCGGCAAGTGCAATGCCCCCGAGGGCCAGCGCGGGCGCCTGATCGGCCACACCCAGCCGCGCCGCATCGCGGCCAGCAGCGTGGCCAAGCGCATTGCCGAGGAGCTGAAGACACCGCCGGGCGAGGTGGTGGGCTACAAGGTGCGCTTTGCCGACACGCTGCAAAAAGGCGCCTCGGTCAAGCTGATGACCGATGGCATCCTGCTGGCCGAGACGCAGGCCGACCCGCTCCTGAAGGCCTACGACACGCTGATCATCGACGAGGCGCACGAGCGCAGCCTGAACATCGACTTTCTGCTGGGCTATCTGAAGCAGATCCTGCCGCAGCGGCCCGATCTGAAGGTGGTGGTGACCTCGGCCACGATCGATGCGGAGCGTTTTGCCGAGCATTTCAAGAGTAAGAACGGGCCCGCGCCGGTCATCATGGTGTCGGGACGCACCTATCCGGTGGAGATGCGCTGGCGCCCATGGGAGGAGAAGAAGGACTTCGACCTCAACGACGCGATCGCCGATGGCGTCGATGAACTGTGGGCCGGTGGGGCAGGGGGCGACATCCTGATCTTTCTGCCCGGCGAGCGCGAGATCCGTGAGGCCGCCGACCACCTGCGCAAGCACCTGCAGCATTCGCCCGTGCTGCGTAGCGCCGAGGTGCTACCGCTGTTCTCGCGCCTGTCGCAGGCCGAGCAGGATCGCATTTTTGACGGCCACACGGGCCGCCGCATCGTGCTGGCCACCAACGTGGCCGAGACTTCGCTCACGGTTCCGGGCATCAAATACGTCATTGACGCAGGAACGGCGCGCGTCAAACGCTATTCTTTCAGAAGCAAGGTGGAACAGCTGCTGGTCGAGCCCATCAGCCAGGCTGCCGCCAACCAGCGCGCCGGCCGCTGCGGGCGGGTGGCCAACGGCATCTGCATCCGGCTGTACGACGAGGCGGACTTCAACCAGCGCGACCGTTTTACCGACCCCGAGATCCTGCGTTCATCGCTCGCCGGCGTCATCCTGCGCATGAAGAGTCTGGGCCTGGGCGACGTGGTGAACTTCCCGTTCCTCGAAGCGCCCTCGGGCCGGGCGATTGCCGATGGCTACCAGCTCTTGCAGGAGCTGGGCGCGGTCGATGAGCGCGGCCAGCTGCAGGCCATGGGCCGCGAACTGGCCAAGCTGCCCCTCGACCCGCGCGTGGGCCGCATGATCGTCGAGGCGCGCAGCCGGGGCGCGCTGGCCGAGGTACTGGTGATTGCCGCTGCGCTGTCGGTGCAGGACGTGCGCGACCGGCCTTTGGAGGCCCAGGCCCAGGCCGACCAGGCGCATGCCAAGTTCGACGACGAGAAGAGTGAGTTTTCGGGCTACGTGCGGCTGTGGAACTGGCTGGCGGATGCGCGCGGCGGCAAGGTGGTGGCCGCGAGCCGCAAGGAGATGGCGGCGCAGCACCCTGTGGCGGCCAAGGCGCGCAACCAGGCTTTTTTGCCGGTAGCGCAGCGCGGCTCTGGCGCGCAGCCCCCATCCCCACCTTCCCCCAAAGGGGGAAGGAGCGAAAACCAGGGCGCGGCGGTTTCTCTCCCTCCCCCGCTGGGGGAGGGTAGGGGTGGGGGCCAGCGGGGGACGCGGGGCGCCCATCCCCAGCACCCTTTCGAGGGGGATGGCGCCAATACCCACAAACTCAGCAACCGCCAGTGGGAACAGCTGCTGCGCCAGAATTACTTGAGCATCCGCCGCGTGCGCGAGTGGCGCGACATCCATTCGCAGCTGCTGACCGTGGTGCGCGAGCACCAGTGGCCGCTCAACCCCCAGCCCGCGGGCTACGAGGCGGTGCACTTGTCCATGCTCTCGGGCCTGCTGGGCAATATCGGCTTCAAGGGCGAGGAGAGCGAGGCCTACCTGGGCGCGCACGGCATCAAGTTCCACCCCCACCCCGGCGCGCACCTGAGCAAGAAGCCCGGACGCTGGATCGTCGCCGCCGAGCAGGTTGAAACATCTCGCCTCTACGGCCGCGGCATTGCCGCCATCGAGCCGCAATGGCTGGAGGAGGTGGGCGGCCACCTGCTCAGAAAGCAACTTTTGGATCCGCATTGGAGCAAGAAGCAGGCCGATGTGGTGGCCTACGAGCGCGCCACGCTCTACGGCCTGGTGGTCTACAACCAGCGCGGAGTCAGTTTTGGCCGCATCGATCCGGTGGAGGCGCGGCAGATGTTCATTCGCCGCGCGCTGGTCGATGGCGAGTGGGAGACGCGCTGGCCGTTTCTGGCAGCCAACCACAAGACCATCCGCAAGGTCGAGGAGATCGAGCACAAGAGCCGCCGCCAGGACGTGCTGGTGGACGACGAGCTGATCGTTGCCTTCTACGACCAGGCCATCCCCGAGGGCATCTACAGCGGTGCCACCTTTGACAAATGGTTCCGCCAGGCCGCCAAGGAGCAGCCCGACCTGCTGCGTCTCTCGCGCGACGAGCTGATGCGCCATGAGGCGGCGGGCATCACCACCGAAAAATTCCCCAAGACCGTCAAGCTCGGTGGCGTCGATTGCAGCGCCAGCTACCTGCACCGCCCGGGCGATGCGCGCGACGGCGTGACCGTCACGGTGCCGCTGTTCGTGCTCAACCAGGTCAGTGAGGAACGCGCCGAATGGCTGGTGCCCGGCATGCTCAAGGACAAGATCCAGGCGCTGCTCAAAAGTCTGCCTCAACGCCCGCGCAGCCGTTTCGTGCCGCTGCCCGACAACGCCGAACGGCTGGCGCAGCTGTTCATCGGACAGGAGCGCTGGGAGCAAGGAGGATTGATCGACGTGCTCCTGAAGCAGGTGCAGGACGAGACCTCGCTGGACGTCAAGCGCGCGGACTTCAAGCCCGACATGCTCAGCCCGCACCTGTTCATGAATTTCCGCATTACCGACGAGCATAGCCGCCAGTTGGGTCAGGGGCGCAACCTGGCGGCGCTCAAGGCCGAATGGGGCGGCAAGGCGCGTGGGGCGTTCCAGGCGTTGGCGGGGTTGAAGCTGGGGCGTGCCTCCTCTTCCTCTGAAAAAGGGGGGGATGAGGGCAGGCCCGAGCGGTCGAGAGCCACTGCTGCCGTCACCGCGGCTGGCGGCCCCCATCCTGGCTCTCCCCCAAAGGGGGAGGGAGCGAAGACCGAGCAGCGTTACGTGGCCTGGGACTTTGGCGAACTGCCCGAGCTGATGGAAATCAAGAAAGGTGGCCACACCTTGATCGGCTTTCCCGCGTTGATCGACCAGGGCGATGCGGTGGCCATCGAGGTCTTCGACGAGCCCGAGGTTGCGGCGGCCAAACACCGCCTGGGCCTGCGCCGCCTGTGCGCGCTGCAGATCAAGGACGCGCTCAAGTACCTGGAAAAGAACATTCCCGATCTGCAGAAGATGGCCGTGGCCTATATGCCGCTGGGTGCGCAGGAGGAACTGCGCGCGCAGATCATCGACGTGGCGATGGATCGCGCCTTTCTGCAGGAGCCGCTGCCCGGCGACGCGGCGGCGTTTGCGCAGCGCGTGCAGGACGGGCGCGCGCGGCTGACGCTGATCGCCAACGAGGTGGCGCGTCTGGTGGGCGTGGTTTTGCAGGAGTACGCGGCGGCGCAGCGCAAGCTCAAGGACACGAAGGGCGCGCCCGACGCGGTGCAGGACGCAGGCGCCCAGCTGCAAAAGCTGATGCCCAAATCTTTCGTCGCGCAGACGCCCTGGACGCAGCTGCAGAATTTCCCGCGCTATCTCAAGGCCATCGTCGCGCGGCTGGACAAGCTGCGCGCCGACCCGGTGCGCGACGCTGCCAGGATGAAGGAGCTGCAGCCGCTGGAGCAGCGCTATTGGCGTCTGCTGGCGCAGCGCAAGGGCCAGCAGGATGCGCGCATGCACGAATACCGCTGGATGCTCGAAGAGCTGCGCGTGGGCTTCTTCGCCCAGGAGTTGCGCACGCCGTACCCGGTCAGCAGCAAGCGCCTGGACAAGGTCTGGGCGCAGCTGCAGTCGTAGCGGCAGCGCGCGTCGTCACGCCAGCGCCAGCCGGTCGAGTTCGGCGCAGACGTCGGCCATGCGCCCGGACAGGGCGATGCGGCAGGCGCCCTCTTGTGGATGCAGGATCACGCGCAGTGGCCGTTCTGGCTGCTGGCACCGCGCAGCGGCGTTGCGTGCATTGGCCAGCACGCGGCTTGCGGGGCCATGGATGCGCGGCTGTGGGGCCAGCTCCACCGTGGGGTGCAGCAGCGGCAGGCCGGGGCGTACCTCGTGGCAGCCGCGCTCGCCAGTGCGTGCCAGCGCCCAGTTGGCGAGGCCGCGCAGCGGGCGGATGAGGGGCGAATGTGTGGCGGCGGGCGCGTGCGCACCCAGGGCCAATCCGGAATGGGCCATGTGAGACTCCGTGAAGTGAACACGGCAGGATTGACCAGAAGAGGCGCCGGTTGCCACAGGGTTGGCATGCGTGCGTGTTTGCTGCATGCATGCCAGACGCCCGCCACCTGCGGCGGCGCCGTAATTCCATTTCCATATCAACCGATTACTTTGTCGGCTTCGCTTGTCG
>PGEI01000148.1 GCA_002894305.1 Comamonadaceae bacterium CD01 | reverse complement strand
GTGGCTGACACCTACCAGACAGACGGGGAGGTTTTGCAGGATTTCCCTAATGCCGATGCCGTTCACTGGCCGACCTTGAGCCGCCAGTGCTTGTCTTTCACGCACGGCGCGCCTCTGCACTCGCACCGAGTATGAATCGGATGCCGAGGCTGCGAAACGTCCTGAACCAGCCAGACAGCCGCCGTCAATGTGCGATGGTGATGCTGATGGAGCGCCAGGCGGCGCAGGTTGATGGCCTGGAGGGTTGCGTTGACTCTTTGGCGCCATCCGAAATGGATAGCGCCGGAGTCGAGCAACAATTGATGGACGCAAGAATGCGTGAGTAATTGCAGTGAGCCAAAGAAAAAGCACCTGACATTTCTGCCAGGTGCTTAATTTCATTGGTAGGCGCGATTGGACTCGAACCAACGACCCCCACCATGTCAAGGTGGTGCTCTAACCAGCTGAGCTACGCGCCTGTGTTCGTTCGAGAAAGCGAGATTCTAGCAGTAAAAAACGGGCCTCCAGAAATGGTTGCAGTTTTTTATCTGCGCCGCGCCGAGCGCACGCCCTTGACCGCGGCGACCTGGCCCAGGACCTTGTTCAGGCGGGTGGAGTCGCTGACCTCGACGGTGAAGACCATCCACGCCATGCCCTTGACGGACTGGGTCTGCACGCCGATCACGTTGGTCTTCTCGCGCGCAAAGACCTCGGAGATGTCACGCAGCAGGCCCTGGCGGTCGGTGGCCTCGACCGACACGTCCATCGGGTAGACCGCACCCTCCTTGCCGCGCGGGCGGCCCCATTGCACGTCGATGACGCGCTCGGCGTTGCGCGCGGCCATCTCGCGGAAGTTGCTGCAGTCGGCGCGGTGCACGCTCACGCCCTTGCCGCGGGTGACGAAGCCGCGGATCTCGTCGGGCGGCGCGGGCTTGCAGCATTTGGCCAGTTGCGTCATCAGCGAGTCCACGCCGACGACGAGCACGCCGCCACGCGGCCCGCCGTCGCCCGAGCGCGCCTTGCGCACCGGCACCTGTGGCTCGTCCTCGTGCGCCGCCGCTTCGCTTGCCGGGCGCAGCAGCGCCTCGATGGCGCGCAGCGACAGCTCGTCCTTTCCCACCAGTTCAAACAGTGCATCGGCGCTTTTCAACCCCAGCTGCGCGGCCAGGTCGTCGTGCTTGATGGCGGTCTTGCCTTCGCGCTGCAGCAGCTTTTCGACCAGTTCGCGCCCGCGCGCCACGGTCGCCTCCGTGGCCTGTGCGTTGAACCAGGCGCGCACCTTGGACTTGGCACGGTTGCTGGTCAGGTAGCCCAGTTCGGAGTTGAGCCAGTCGCGCGACGGGCGCCCCTCCTTGACCGTGCTGATTTCCACGGTCTGGCCATTCTTCAGCGGCGTATTCAGCGGCACCATGGCACCGTCGACGCGCGCGCCGCGGCAGCGGTGGCCGACGCTGGTGTGCACCGCGTAGGCAAAGTCGAGTGGCGTCGCGCCCTGAGGCAGCTCGATGACCGCGGCGTCGGGCGTGAGCACGTAGATGCGATCCTCGAACAGGTTGTTGCGGCTGGCGCTGCCGGCCAGGTCGCGCTCCCAGGCCAGCAGTTGGCGCAGCACGGCGATTTTTGCGTCGTAGTCGCTGGCGGCGGTCACGCCGGCATAGCCCTTGGTGCCCGCCTCCTTGTAGGCCCAATGCGCGGCCACGCCGCTTTCGGCGTGGTCGTGCATGGCCTGGGTGCGAATCTGGATCTCGATGGCGCGCCCGGCCTCGTCGCGCACCACGGTGTGCAGCGACTGGTAGCCGTTGGGCTTGGGGCGGGCGATGTAGTCGTCGAACTCGGCGTCGATGTGCTCGAAGTGGCTGTGCACCCAGCTCAGCGCGGCGTAGCAGTCCTTGACGTTGGGCACGATCACGCGCAGCGCGCGGATGTCGAACACTTGGTCGAACGGCAGCGACTTGCCGCGCATTTTCTTGACGATGCTGTAGATGTGCTTGGGCCGCCCGCTCACCGTGGCGCTGATGCTGTTGGCGCGCAGCTCCATTTCCAGGTGCCGGCGCAGCTGCAGCATGTAATGCTCGCGCTCGGCGCGCTTCTCGTCGAGCAGGCGCGCGACCTGGCGGTAGGTCTCGGGCTCCAGAAAGCGGAACGCCAGATCCTCCATCTCCCACTTGATCTGCCAGATGCCCAGGCGGTTGGCCAGCGGCGCGAAGACCTGCATCGACTCGCGCGCCAGCGCCGGCGACACCGGCTTTTTGCTGGCCGCGTAGTAGCGCAGCGTCTGCAGGCGCGACGCCAGGCGCAGCATGACAACGCGCAGGTCGCGCGAGAAGGCCAACAGCATCTTGCGCACGTTCTCGGTCTGCACGGCCAGGTCGTCCTGGGGCAGCGCCTGGCCCACCTGCGCGTCGCGCGCCTGGCGCTGCACGCGCATCAGCTTGTTGGTCTCGACGGCCAGCAGCGCGAAGTGCTTGCTGAAGGCCTTGGTGATGACCTCCTCGGGCCGATTCAGGTGCGGGCAGGCATAGACCAGGTAGACCGCCGCCTGCATGGTCTCGGAGCTACCCAGGCCGTGCAGGATGCCGACGACCGCGTCGGCGTGGGCCAGCGCGTTCTCGCCGCTTTCCAGCTCGCTGCTGGCCAGAAACGGCTTGGCAAAGTCACGCGCACGCTCGATCACATGCTCCAGGTCGCCGTCGTGCTCCACGGTCGCGGCAATCACCTGGGACACGGCCTCGCCGCGCACCGCGGGCTGCTGCGCCGTCTCAGCCGTCGTGCTGCTCTTCATTGCCCCCCCGCTGCCTGCGCGCCCAGCAAAAAACGCTGCACGGCGCGCACCTGGTCGTCGGCCACCAGCGTCGGTGCGTGGCCCACGCCGTCAAACGTCGCCACCTGCGCCTGCGGGCCGGCGTTCAGCATCCGCTGCACGGTCTGCGCGGTCAAAAGATCCGACTGCGCGCCATGCAGCACCAGTACCTGCGCGGTGATGGCCTGGTACATCTTCCACAGCAGTTGCTCGCCCTCGCGCGCGCCCTGCTCGGTCATCGCGGCATAGGGCACGGCAATGGCCGGGTCGTAGTGCAGCGTCCAGCCGCCCTGCGGCGCGGGCTTGAGCATGGGGCGCGACAGCGCCAGCCACTGCTCGCGCGTGTGCGGGCCAAAGGTGCTGGAACTGGCCCACAGCGCGTCGGCGCCCTGCTCCACGGTGTCGAAGTGCGCGGGCGCACCCAGGTACTGGCCGATGCGCTCCAGCGCCTTCCACTCGATCGTCGGCCCCACGTCGTTGAGCACCAGGCGGTGCAGCGACACCGGCAGCGGCGCGTCGGGCGTGCCGGCCAGCACCATGCCGATCAGCCCGCCCATGCTGGTGCCCACCCAGTCCAGCGTGCCGATGGGGCCTTGCGCATGCAGCTGCGCCAGCAGCGCCAGCATGTCGGCCGCATACAGCGGCACCTGGTAGCCCTGGGGGTCGGCCAGCCAGTCGCTCCTGCCACGCCCGACGACGTCGGGACAGACCACGCGCGCCTGGCCGCACAGCGCGCGCGCCAACTGGTCGAAGTCGCGCCCCTGGCGCGACAGCCCGTGCACGCAGACGATGACGTGCGGATGCGCCGGTTGCCCTGTGGCATTCCATTCCCAATAGGCCATGCGGTGGCCAGGTGCGTCGCTGCCGGCGGCCGCCGCGCCGGGGCAAGGTACGTAGTTCAGCCTAGGTTCGATCATGCAGTCATTATGTTCTTGCATCGTTTGATAATGCCCGGGCACACCCACCACCCACAGGAGATTTATTGATGCTCAAAGGCAAGACAGCCCTCGTGACCGGATCGACCAGCGGAATCGGCCTGGGCATGGCCACGGCCCTGGCGGCGCAGGGCGCCAACATCGTGCTCAACGGCTTTGGCGACGCGGACGGTCCGCGCGCCCAGGTGCTGGCCGCGGGCCAGGCCCACGGCGCGAAGGTGGCCTACCACGGCGCCGACATGAGCCGCCCCGGCGAGATCGAGGACATGATGAAGTACGCGGCCAGCCAGTTCGGCGGCGTCGACATCCTGGTCAACAACGCCGGCATCCAGCACGTGGCCAGCGTGCACGAGTTCCCGCCCGAGCGCTGGGACGCGATCATCGCGATCAACCTCACCAGCGCCTTCCACACCACGCGCCTGGCGCTGCCGGCCATGCTGGCCAACGACTGGGGGCGCATAATCAACATCGCCTCGGTGCACGGCCTGGTCGGCTCGGCGCAAAAGTCGGCCTACGTGGCGGCCAAGCACGGCATCGTCGGCCTGACCAAGGTCACCGCGCTGGAGACAGCACCCACCGGCGTGACCTGCAACGCCATCTGCCCGGGCTGGGTGCTCACGCCGCTGGTGCAAAAACAGGTCGACGCCAAGGCCGAGCAGTTGGGCATCTCCAATGATGAGGCCAAAAAGGCGCTGCTGGGCGAGAAAGAGCCGTCGATGCACTTCACCACGCCCGAGGAGCTGGCCGCGCTGGCCGTGTTCTTCTGCTCGCCGGCGGCGGGCAACGTGCGCGGTGTTGCCTGGAACATGGACGGCGGCTGGGTGGCCCAGTAAAGACACGCCCAACTGAACACCACGCATGTGTACAAAAGCCCGCATTTACGGGCTTTTATGCTTTTTTACGCTCTGCAGCAGCTGCTGGAGAGGGCAACACCTGTAACACTTGGTCAGGATTACCCGCGAAACCGGCAATCCGCGGCGCCAATTGGTCAGAATCGGCGCTGTTACAAATTGGCCTTCCGAGAACACCATGACCACCAGCCCTCCCAGCACTACCACCCGCCCCGACAAGATCCTGGTTGTCGACGACGACGCCCGCATCCGCGACCTGCTGCGCCGCTACCTGACGCAGGAAGGCTTCGAGGTGATGATTGCCGAGGACGGCAAGGCGCTCAACCGCATCCTGCTGCGCGACCAGGTCGACCTGATCGTGCTCGACCTGATGATGCCGGGCGAGGACGGCCTGTCGATCTGCCGGCGCCTGCGCGCGACCAACGACCGCACGCCCATCATCATGCTGACCGCCAAGGGCGAAGACGTGGATCGCATCGTCGGCCTGGAAGTGGGCGCCGACGACTACCTGGGCAAGCCCTTCAACCCGCGCGAACTGCTGGCGCGCATCCACGCTGTGCTGCGCCGCCGCCCACCGCAAGAGGCGCCGGGCGCGCCCTCGGGCGACAACGAGGTGGTCGGCTTCGGCCCATTCAGCTTCGACCTGGGCACGCGCGTGCTGCAGAAGAACGGCGAGGAGCTGCCGCTGACCACCGGCGAATTCGCGATGCTCAAGGCCCTGGTGCGCCACCCGCGCCAGCCGCTGTCGCGCGAAAAGCTGGCGCTGCTGGCACGCGGACGCGAGTTCGAGCCCTTCGACCGCAGCCTGGACGTGCAGGTCTCGCGCCTGCGCAAACTCATCGAGGAAGACGCCACCGCTCCGCGCTACATCCAGACCGTCTGGGGCGTGGGCTACTGCTTCGTACCCGACGGCGCCAACTGACCCGCGGCCCTGCCCCAAACGGATCCGCACCGCTGAAACGCCAGCCCAGGCCCACGGCACAGGGCCCGCGCGCCGGCGGATCCGGCGCCTTACCATTGGCGCTTCTTTCACAGCCCCCGACTGCCCCACCATGGCCGACCGCGAAGACCTGACCATCCCCGCTGCGCTGGAGTCCACGCAGGAAAGCCTGCACCAGCGCCTGGGGTTGAGCCTGTTCTGGCGCACCTTCGTGCTGCTGGCGCTGCTGCTGGTCAGCTCCATCCTGGCGTGGCTGCAGACCATGAGCGTGCTGGAGCTGCAGCCGCGCACGCTGCAGGCGGCGCAGCAGGTGGCGTCGCTGGTCAACCTGAGCCGCGCGGCACTGGTGCATTCGGACGCGATCGCCCGCGTCTCGCTGATCAAGACCATGGCCGACCAGGAAGGCCTGCGCATCCTGCCGCGCGAGCCGACCGACCGCTTCGAGCCCCTGCCCTCCTCGATCATGGGCTTTCGCCTGACGCAGGAGCTGACCGAGCGCCTGGGCCCGGACACCATCGTCGCCTCCAGCGTCAACGGCCAGGAAGGACTGTGGGTCGGTTTCACCATCGAGGGCGACCCCAACTGGCTGCGCATGGATCACTCGCGCCTGTCGGCGGCCAGCGGGCGCACCTGGCTGATCTGGCTGATCACCGCCGGCGTGCTGTCGCTGGCGGGCGCGGCCATCATTGCGCGGCTGATCAACCAGCCGCTCAAGCAGCTGTCGGAGGCGGCCAACCTGGTGCGCGACGGCAACTTCATGGTCAACGCGCTCGACGAGCAGGTCGCCACCAGCGAGATCCGCGAGGTCAACATCGGCTTCAACCGCATGGCGCAAAAACTCGCCAAGCTGGAGCAGGATCGCGCGGTCATGCTGGCCGGCATCTCGCACGACCTGAGGACGCCGCTGGCGCGCCTGCGCCTGGAGACCGAGATGAGCGTGGGCGACGAAGTCGCGCGCGAGCACATGGTCGCCGACATCGTGCAGCTGGACGCGACCATCGACAAATTCCTCGACTACGCCCGTCCCGACAGCCTGACCGAGCTGACCCCGGTCAACCTGAGCGCGGTGGTGTCGTCCTGCGTCTTCGCGGTGCAGGACCACCGCGAGCTGCAGATCGAGATGAACATCCCCGAAGACCTCAACGTGATGGCCGACGAGGTGGAGCTGGCGCGCGTCATCTCCAACCTGCTGGAGAACGCGCGCCGCTACGGCAAGGACAGGGAGACCGGCATCACCCGCGTGGACATCGGCGCCAAGGCGCGCGAGCAGTGGGTGGTGATGCGCGTGCGCGACTACGGCCCGGGCGCGCCGGCCGAGCAGCTGGCCAACCTGACCAAGCCTTTTTTCCGCAGCGACTCGGCGCGCACCGCCGCCGCCGGCGCGGGCCTGGGCCTGTCCATCGTCGACAAGACGGTGCAGCGCATGGGCGGCATTTTTGCGCTGGCCAATGCCGCCTCGGGCGGGCTGATGGCCCATGTGCAGCTGCGCCGCGCCGAAGACCAGCCCATGGGCCAGGACTTGCAGCAGCGCCTGCAGCGCCCGCAGGTCAAGCGCCACCTGCCGCCCAAGGGCACGGTCACGCGCCGTCCGCTCTGATTCCATTTTTCAATCAATCGGGTACGCGAAGGCGCAGCGCAGACA
>PGEI01000147.1 GCA_002894305.1 Comamonadaceae bacterium CD01 | reverse complement strand
ATCGCGAGGATTTGCAACGCCGCCCAGGCCGAAAAGACGCGGTTTTATGCCGCAGATAGCGTCGAACACTGCACTACCGGTTGCGCCACAGCATGAAGTTCAGCAACTGGTAGGCGCGCCGGCCGTAGGGCGGCATCAGCAGGTCGAGGGTGCGCCAGCGGCTCTGGCGGAACACCGGGCGCAGCTTGGAGAAGGTGAGAAAACCCTCGTGGCCGTGGTAGTGGCCCATGCCGCTGTGGCCCACGCCGCCGAACGGCAGGTTGTGCAAGCCAGACTGGATCAGGCTGTCGTTGAGGCTCACGCCGCCCGACAGCGTCTCTGTCAAGTAGAAGTCCTGCAGCGCGCGGTCGTTGCTGTAGAGGTAGAGCGCCAGCGGGTGGTGGCGCGCGTTGATGTAGTCGCGCACCTGCTCCTTGCTGCGGTAGCCGAGGATGGGCAGCAGCGGCCCGAAGATCTCGCGCTGCATCACCTGCATGTCCTCGTGCACGTCCAGCAGCAGCGTGGGCGCCATGATGCGCCGCTGCACGTCGCCCGCCTGGCCGGGCAGCAGCGGCACGGCGCGCGCGCCTTTGGCAATGGCGTCCTGCAGCATGGCCTGCAGCCGGTCGTATTGGCGCTGGTCGATGATGGCGGTGTAGTCGCCGCCCAGCAGGTCGGGGTAGCGCTGCTGGGCGATGCGTTGGGCGTGGGCGATGAAGGCCTGCTCGCTGCCCTCGGGCAGGAACAGGTAGTCGACGTTGGTGCAGATCTGCCCGGCGTTGAGCATCTTGACCCAGACGATGCGCTCGGCCGCCTTGTCCAGCGCAAAGCCCGGCGCGACGATGGCCGGCGACTTGCCGCCCAGCTCCAGCGTGACCGGCGTGAGGTTGGCCGCGCAGTTGGCCATCACCGCCTTGCCGGTCTGCGGCGAGCCGGTGAAGAACAGGTGGTCGAACGGCAGCTGCGTGAACAGCGGCCCCAGCGGCTGGCCGGGGCCGGCGTCGTCGTCGGCAAAGAAGGCGAGCTTGTCGCTCGCGAAGTAGCGCGGCGCCAGCGCCTTGAGCAGGCGCGCCAGGTGGGCCGAGTTCTCCGACATCTTGACCATGGCGCGGTTGCCGGCGGCAAACGCGCAAATGAGAGGCTGAAAGGCCATTGCGATGGGGAAGTTCCACGGCACGACGATGCCGACCACACCAACGGGCTGGGCGAAGGTGTAGGCGCTGGCCAGCGGGTATTGCGTGGGGTCGAGGCGGCGTTTTTGCGGGCGCATCCAGCGGCGCACCCGGCGCGCTGCGGCCAGCGCCGCCTCCTGGCCCTGCAGCAGCTCGGTCAGCAGTGTCTCGAAGCGGCTGCGGCAGCCGTAGTCCTGGTCGATCGCGGCGACGATGGCCTCGCGGTTGTCGGCCAGCAGGCGGTGCAGTGCGCGCAGGTCGGCGCGGCGTTCATCGGCGCCGGGGTTGCGGCTGCGGGCGAAGGCGGCGCGCTGGGCGGCAAAGCAGTCGCGCAGCAGCGCGGGCAGGTGGGGCGCCGGGGTGGGCAGGGCGGTGGGGTTCATCGCGGGGTTTTCCAGGGGGCGGGGGGTCATCGGGCGTCCTCTTGCAGCAGGGCGGCGCAGCGCTCGCCAATCATCAGGGTGGGTGCGTTGGTGTTGCCGGTGGTGATGCTGGGCATGATGGATGCGTCGGCCACGCGCAGGCCTTGCACGCCATGCACGCGCAGCCGCGCGTCGACGACGCTGGCACCGTCGCTGGCCGCGCCCATGCGGCAGGTGCCGACCGGGTGGTATTCGGTGTCGGCGTGCGCGCGCAGCTCCTGCGCGATCGCGTCCGGGTCATCGCGGTGCAGGGGCCGGATCATCGCGCCGCGCCAGGGCGCGAGTGCGTCGTCGTTGATGATGTCCAGTGACTTTTGCACGCCGCGCACCAGGCGCGGCAGGTCGTCGGGGTCGCTGAAATAGCGCGGGTCGATCAGCAGGCTGTCGCGCGTGTCGGCGCTCTGCAGGCGCAGCTCGCCGCGGCTTCCGGGGCGCGTGAGCGTGACGTGCAGGCCAAAGCCGTGGCCAAAGTAGAGCTTGCGGCTGTGGTCGTCGACCATGGCGACGACGAACTCCAGCTCGATGTCGCTGGCGCGCAGGCCCGCTTCGGTGTGAAAGAACGCGCCTGCCTCGGCGACGTTGCTGGTCAGCGCGCCGCTGCGCTGGCGCCGCCATTCGTGGACGCCGCGCAGCAGCGCCAGCGCGCCCGAGGGGCAGACACCCAGGCCCGCGTCGCCGCGCGGGCTGTGCCAGTTCAGCGACGCGGTGATGTGATCCTGCAGGTTCTGGCCCACGCCCGGCAGGTGCTGCTGCACCGCGATGCCGTGCGCCTGCAACTGCGCCGCCGGCCCCACGCCCGAGCACATCAGCAGCTGGGGCGAGCCGTAGGCGCCGGCGCTGACGATGATTTCGCGGCGCGCGCGCAACACGCTCTCGCGCCCGCCCTGGCTGATCTGCACGCCGGCGGCGCGCCGCCCGTCCCAGACGATGCGCAGGCTGCGCGCGCGGGTGAGCACGCGCAGGTTGGGCCGGCCCAGGTGGGGCGTGAGGTAGGCGCGCGCGGCGCTGCAGCGCTCGCCGCCGCGCTGCGTGACCTGCGCGGGCCAGCAGCCCTCTTGCCGCGCGCCGTTGTAGTCCGGCGTGGGCGGCACGCCCTGCGCGGCGCAGGCGCGCAGAAACGCCGGCGTACTGGCAAAGCGGCTGCGCAGCCAGTCCACGCCCAGCGGCCCGCCCGCGCCGTGGTCGTCGGTCGCGCCAAAGCAGGCGCTGTCCTCCATCTTCTTGAACAGCGGCAGCACGCTGGCCCAGTCCCAGCCGGGGTTGCCCAGCGCGGCCCAGTGGTCGTAGTCGCTGCGGTGGCCGCGGCAGTACACCATGGCGTTGATGGCGCTGCTGCCGCCCAGTACCTGGCCGCGGGGCTGAAAGCCGCGGCGCCCGTTCAGGCCGGGTTGGGGCACGGTGTGGTAGTGCACAGAATTTGTCTTGCGCTTCGCCTCGGCGACGAAGCCCAGCGGCACGCGCGTGAGCACGCTGGTGTCGGGCCCGCCCGCCTCGACCAGCGCGACGCTGACCCGCGGGTCTTCGCTGAGTCGGCTGGCGACGACGCAGCCGGCCGAGCCGGCGCCAATGACGAGGTAGTCAAACTCCATGCGGTCTCCTTGTGCTTTGGTTGAATGGCTGTTTTGCTCCTTCCCCCTTTGGGGAAGGCGGGGATGAGGGCCGGTGGAGTGCCGGCATTCATGCAGGCATGGTGGCGCAAGCGTTGCTGGCTCCCTCCTCGGCCCTCCCCCAGCGGGGGCAGGAAAAGCCGAGTAGTCAAGTCACGATGTGCCGCGCCGCAGCCCGCGCCGTCAGGATGCAGCCGGGCAGGAACGTGCCTTCCAGCGATCGCTTTCCGCTGGCCCCGCCGCCGCCAAAACCCGCCGCCTCGCCCACGCAGTACAGGCCGTCCATCGGCTGGCCCGCGGCATCGAGCACGCGGCTTTGCAAGTCGGTCTGCAGCCCGCCCAGGCTTTTGCGCGTGATCAGCTGGGTGTGGATGGCGATGAACGGCCCCGCGCCCGGCTGCTGCAGCGGCGCGGGCTTGCAGGTGCGCAGGCTGTCGGGTTTCCATTGGCGGGCCTGCAGGATGCGGCGCACCTGGGCGTCGTCCTCGGGCTTGCCGCTGCCCTGGAAATGCGCGTCGAAGGCGTCGGCCGTGGCCTGCAGCACCTCAAGGCGGATGTCGTGCGAAGCCGTGAGAGCGTTCATCCTGCCCGCCAGTTCGGCCAGCGTATCGGCCACGATGAAATGCGGGCTTTGGCGCGCCATCTGGTCGACCAGGCGGTGGTTGCCCAGCAGCGTGTCCTTCACGAAGCGCAGAAACTGCCGGTCGCGGATGCGCGGGTTGTGCTCGGCGCCCGAGATCGCAAATTCCTTCAGCGCGATGCGGCGGTTGAGCAGCTGCCAGGTCCAGGGTTTCTCCTGCGCGGCCACCTGCTGGCACAGCCAGTGGGTGTCGAAGCCGGTGACCAGCGGCTCGGGCCCGATGCGCTCGCCCCGGTGATTCAGCCACAGCGCCGATTTGCACGGGATCAGCGACAGGCCGTGCCCCGGGAAATGCGGGAAGGGGTGGGGAATGCCGGCGGCGTAGTTCCACATCTCGCCCGCGTGGGTGATTTGCGCGCCCAATCGGTCGGCCGCCCAGTGGTGCATGCGCCCGTCGGCAAACGGATGGGCGCCATTGAGCATGGCGGCGGGCAGCGGCCTGTCCCGCGGCCAGTTGCGCCGCGCCTCCTCGTGGCTGCCATTGATGCCGCCCATGGCAAGCACCACGATGGAGGCTTGCAGGCGCACCTCGCGCCCGGTGGCTTCGTCGATGGCGGTCGCGCCCGATACCTGCCCGGCTGCATGTTCCAGGGCGGTCACGCGGTGGCGGTGCAGCAGCGTGAGCCTTCCGCCCGCGCCCGCGCCCGCCTCGCGCAGCGCGGCGATCAGCGTCAAGGTCATATGGCGCGACGTGCCCCAGACGATGTGGTAGCGCGCCACGCTGTTGCCGTCACCGTGCAGGCCGCGCTCGACCAGGTTGACCGCGGGCATGAATTTCAGGCCGTGCTGCAGCAGCCAGTCGTATACCTGCGGGCGCGACTGCTCGACGTAATAGCGCGCCCATTGCTGGGGCCAGTGATCATGATCGGCCAGTTCGCCAAAGCGCTGCCAGTCGGCCAGCGCGCGCTCGGGCGAGTCGTCGATCTTGGCGCGCGCCTGCAAGGGCGTGCCCACCAGCGCCATGCCGCCAAAGGCCCATAGCGCCAGGCCGCCAAAACGCTCGGGCGTGTCGCGGTCGACGAGCGTGACGTTTTTACCGGCACGCAGTAATTCGAGGGCGGTGACGATGCCCGCCAGGCCGCCGCCGATGACCAGGGTGTCTGCTGTTGTCGTTGTCATGTCTGCTTGTCTCCTGGGCCGGAAGATAGCGTCGGATGGTGGAAAGTGATTGACTTTGTGGGACAGAAATATTGACTTAAAAGGACGGTTCGTCGCCATGGACGGCACAATCTTCTCCCATGGATTCCCTGACCCAAGTCATCCTCGGCGCCGCCGTCAGCGTGGCGGTGATGCGCCGGCGCACCGCCGTGTGGAAGGCGGCGCTGTGGGGCGGCGTGGCGGGCACGCTGCCCGACCTGGACGTGTTTTTCTCGCACGGCGACCCCATCCTTGACATGGTGTTGCACCGCGCTGAAAGCCATGCGCTGTTCTGGTTGACGTTGTTTTCGCTGCCGTTCGCCGCGCTGGTGGCGCGGGTGCAGGGCGAATGGGCGCAGTGGCGCTGGTGGTGGCTGGCAATGTGGCTGGCGCTGGTCACGCATCCGCTGCTCGATGCGTTCACGGTGTATGGCACGCAGCTGTGGCTGCCGTTTTCCAACTACCCGGTGGCGCTGGGCAGCGTTTTCATCATCGACCCGGCCGTGACGCTGCCCTGGCTGGTGGGGCTGCTGGTCGTGCTGGCGCGCCGGGGCGACGTGCGCGGGCAGCGGGCCAACCGCTGGGGGCTGGCCGTGGGCACGGCGGTGCTGCTGCTGGGCGTGGGCCTGCAGGCGCAGGTGGAGTGCCAGGCGCGCCGCAGCCTGGCGGCGCAGGGTGTGGTGGCCGAGCGCGTGCTGGTGACGCCGGCGCCGCTGACCATGCTGCTGTGGCGCGTGGTGGCGATGGACGGCGATGCGTACTACGAGGGCTTTCATGCCCTGCTCGATGCGCCCGGCGGCATGCGCTTCGAGCGTTTTGACCACGGCACGCGCTTTGAGGCGGCGGTGGCCGGCATCGACGGCGCGCAGCGCATCCGACGCTTCAGCCACGGTTTCTACAGGCTGCAGGAGGACGGGCGCGGCCGACTGGTGATCACCGATCTGCGCATGGGGCAGGAGCCGCACTACAGCTTTGCCTTTGCGGTGGCAGAGCGTGGCTCGGACTTCCGGCCTCTGCCGGTGGCCCAGTCCGTGGGCGGCCACGGTCCGATTGCCCCCGCATTGGCCTGGCTGGGCCGGCGCATCCGGGGCGAGCAGTTGCCCGCGCCGCGCTGAAGGTGGATCCATGACCCTGCAAGCCAGTGTCTCGATGAGCTGGGTGAACACCGTGCTCGACGCCGCGCAGCAGCAGGGCGTGCCGCGTGCGCAGGTGCTGGCGCTGGCGGGCATCCCGGCGGCGGACCTGCAGCGCGAGCGCTGGCCCATTGACCACATCGCCCGGCTGTGGCGCGCGGCGGTGCAGGCGACACAGGATGCGGGCTTTGGCCTCAAGGCCGGTGCGTCGGTCGGGCCGGCGAGCTTCAACGTGGTCGGCTACCTGCTGCAGTCCGCGCCCACGCTGCGCGCCGCGCTGGCACTGGTCCAGCAGTACCAGCGCCTGATCTCGGACGGCGGGCGCTTCCAGACCATTGCCGGCGCCAGCGCCAGCTGGCTCATCTACCACCCGCGCCAGGGCGCGCTGGCCTTCAGCCCGCACCAGGTCGAGGCGGTGCTGGCGGCGGTGGTGGTGTTCGCGCGCTGGCTCACGGGGCGCGGCGCAGCGCTGGCGCCGCAGGCGGTGCAGTTCAACCAGCCGCGCATTGGGCCGCTGGCGGGCTACCGCGCGGTGTTCGGCGGCCCGGTGCAGTTTGAGCAGGCCTTCAGCGGCGTGCTGTGGAGCAACGCGCTGCTGGACGCGCCGCTGCCGCAGGCCGACGCGCAGCTGGCGCGCGTGCACCACGCGGCGGCCGCGCAGCGCCTGGCGCGCCTGGGTGGCGTGGTGCTGGGAGGTGCGGCACTGGCATCGCATCTGCACGCCTGGATGGCCGATGCACTGGCCCAGGGAGTGCCCACGCGCGCCCAGGCGGCGCAGGCGTTGGGCCTGGGCGAGCGCACGCTGGCGCGGCGCATGCAGGCCGAGGGGCTGCATTTTTCTGCGCTGTTGGACGCGGTGCGCCGCGACGCCGCGCTGCAAGCCGTGGGCCAGGGCGCGCAGCCGCTGGCCGAGGTGGGCCAGACGCTGGGCTATGCCGAGCCGGCGGTGTTCTGGCGCGCGTTCAGGCGCTGGACCGGCTGCACGCCGGCGCAGTGGCGTGCGCGCCAGGGGGACGACGCGCCGGCGCCCAGGTTAGGGCCTGTTAACGCTATTTTGACGGATGCGTTGTGATCAAAAGGGCCACTCGCCAAGGCGCCAGC
>PGEI01000146.1 GCA_002894305.1 Comamonadaceae bacterium CD01 | reverse complement strand
AAAACACCGCCACTCTTCGTTGCAAATACTCGCCATAGCCCGCGCTATGACTGCGTTTTGCGCCTCGATTGGCAGCGTTTTGGCGCGCCTTTCGGGCACGGGCAATTTCCTCTCAAGCTCTGACCCCATCACCGCTGCGTCCGCCCTGGGCGAAGGCGCTCACGCTCAACAAGGAGACAAGTGTGCGAGCAATCGTTGGTCTGGCCGCATCGGCCCTGGTGGCCGTCGCTGCCGTCAAGGCGTTTTCCCACCGCCCCATGCCGCCCATGCCGCCTACGCGCCTGGCGATCGAGAGCATGCAGTTCGACACCATTGCGCGCAGCCAGGCTGGCCTGGTGATTGGCGGCGAGCTGGGGTCGCTGCTGTACTCGGGCGACCAGGGCAAGGACTGGACGGTGGCCAAGGTGCAGCCCGAGCGCCAGGCGCTGATCACGCAGACGGCGTTTGCCGCCGACGGCCTGCGCGGCCTGTCGGTGGGCCATGAGGGCTGGATTTTGCGCACCCAGGATGGCGGCAAGACCTGGAAAGAGGTGGCCTTCGACGAGAAGAATGGCGAACCCTTTATGGGCGCCACCTATATGGGCGAGCAGCACTGGATGGTGGTGGGCGCGTTTGGTCGCGCACTGCGTTCGGACGACGACGGCCAGACCTGGCAGCCCATGGTGTTGCCCGACGCGGTGGCCGACATGCACTTGAACCGCGTCGTCGGTTCGGCCGACCGCCAGCACTGGCTGATCGTCGGCGAGGCCGGCCTGGTGCTGCGCTCGGACGACCAGGGCGAGACCTGGACGCAGGAGGAGCCTTTCTACAACGGCTCGTTCTACGACGCGCTGGCCCTGCCCCAGGGCGGCTGGCTGGTCTACGGCATGCGCGGCCACGCCTTTGTGCAGCACGATGGCGGGCCATGGCGGCAGTCGGAGATTCCCGGCCCGGTGTCGTTCTACGGCCACGCCTTGCTGCCCGACGGCCGCATTCTGCTGGTGGGGCAGGGCGGCGTGGTGGCCACCAGCACCGACGGCGGCCTGCACTTCAGCTTCGACCGCCTGCCCGGCCGCGCCAGCCTGACCGACATTGCGTTGGACGACCAAGGTGCCGGCTGGATTACCTCGACCGCCGGCCTGCTGCCCTACCACCTGCCGCAGGGCGCCGGCGCGGCGTCGAGCACTGCGGGATCGCAATAGCGCTGAGTACGGCGCGCTCGGTTCGGGATCACGAACTGCATTGGTAGCCGCGCCGCACGGCGGCATGCCCGTTCCATCCCGCCGTGCATCGGGTGCGGCGGCCCGGAAAAACCAAGTCGGGAAATCACAACGAAAAGCCGCGCTTTCACTGACATGAAGGCGCGGCTTGGCCTCGTCATGGCAAGGCTCGCGGCGCGTGGGGCGCGCCTTGTCCATGCCTGAATTCGCCGGCTGCATCCTTCTCTTTTTGCCGTGCAACTCGCCGGGCCAAGGCGGCTGTTGCACTGCGTGCGGCGACTGCAGCGGACGTGCCAGTCAGCCAGCAAAGTGCCTGGCTACACGCTACAATTGAGGGCTTTCCCGCAAATTGGTTGCCCGGCCGGCATACAAAGCAATCGAATCCAAGCAGCGGCCCTCGGTTCGAGGGCGTCCGGGCGACCCGTCACACACACGGAGAACCCAGTGCTTTTGTCTCTCAAGGGAGTGTTTCCCCCCGCCATCCTGGCGCTTGCAGACGGCACGGTCTTTGTCGGCAACTCGATCGGTGCCAGCGGCACCACCGTCGGCGAGGTGGTGTTCAACACCGCCATGACCGGCTACCAGGAAATCCTCACCGACCCCAGCTATTGCCAGCAGATCGTCACGTTGACGTATCCGCACGTCGGCAACTATGGCGTCAACGCAGAGGACATCGAGGCCGCCAAGATCCACGCCGCCGGCCTCGTCGTCAAGGACGTGCCGCCCCTGGCCAGCAACTTCCGCATGACCGAGACGCTGCCCGCCTACCTGGCGGAGAACGGCGTCGTTGCCATTGCCAACATCGACACGCGCAAGCTCACGCGGCTGCTGCGCAGCAAAGGCGCGCAAAAGGGCGCCGTGCTTGCGCTCGCCGCGGGCGAGGAGGTGACCCAGGAGCGCATCGACGCGGCGCTGGCCGCCGCGCGCTCGGCGCCCGACATGACCGGGCTGGACCTGGCCAAGGTGGTGACCACCGCCAAGCCCTACGAGTGGACCGAGACCGAGTGGGAGCTGGGCAAGGGCTACGGCCAGCTGGCCGCGCCGCGCTTTCACGTCGTTGCCTACGACTTCGGCGTCAAGCGCAACATCCTGCGCATGCTTGCCAGCCGCGGCTGCCGCGTCACCGTGGTGCCGGCGCAGACGCCGGCCAGCGACGTGCTGGCGATGCAGCCCGACGGAGTGTTCCTCTCCAACGGCCCGGGCGACCCGGCCGCTTGCGGCTATGCCATCGACGCGGTGCGCGAGATTCTGGCCGCCGACCTGCCGGTGTTCGGCATCTGCCTGGGCCACCAGATCATGGCGCTGGCCAGTGGTGCCAAGACCTTCAAGATGGACAACGGCCACCATGGCGCCAATCACCCGGTCAAGGATCTGGACAGCGGGCGCGTGAGCATCACCAGCCAGAACCACGGCTTCGCGGTGGATTTGCGCGAACTGCCCGAGTCGCTGCGCGCCACGCACGTCAGCCTGTTCGACGGCACGCTGCAGGGCATGGAGTGCAAGGGCAAGCCGATGTTCAGCTTCCAGGGCCACCCCGAGGCCTCGCCCGGCATGCAGGACGTGGATTTTCTGTTCGACCGCTTCGTCGATCTGATCGCGGCGCACAAGACGGCTTGACGCCGCTTTTGCGCCCCATTTTTTGCCGACAACGCAGCGAACGAACGAAACCACACACCATGCCAAAACGTACCGATATCAAGACCATTCTCATCATCGGCGCCGGCCCGATCATCATCGGCCAGGCCTGCGAGTTCGACTACTCCGGCGTGCAGGCCTGCAAGGCGCTGCGCGAGGAGGGCTACCGCGTCGTGCTGATCAACAGCAACCCCGCGACGATCATGACCGACCCGGCCACGGCCGACGTGACCTACATCGAGCCCATCACCTGGCAGACGGTCGAGAAGATCATCGCCAAGGAGCGCCCCGACGCCATCCTGCCGACGATGGGCGGGCAGACCGCGCTGAACTGTGCGCTCGACCTGTGGAAGAACGGCGTGCTCAACAAATACCGCGTCGAACTGATCGGCGCGCGCCCCGAGGCCATCGACAAAGCCGAGGATCGCCTGAAGTTCAAGGACGCGATGACGCGCATCGGCCTCGAATCGGCGCGCTCCGGCATCGCCCACACGATGGACGAAGCCTGGGCGGTGCAAAAAACCGTGGGTTTCCCGGCGGTCATCCGCCCCAGCTTCACGCTGGGCGGCACCGGCGGCGGCATTGCCTACAACCCCGAGGAGTTCGAGACCATTTGCAAGCGCGGCATCGAGGCCTCGCCGACCAACGAGCTCTTGATCGAGGAATCGCTGCTGGGCTGGAAGGAGTTCGAGATGGAGGTGATCCGCGACCGGGCGGACAACTGCATCATCGTCTGCTCGATCGAGAACCTCGACCCCATGGGCGTGCACACCGGCGACTCGATCACCGTGGCGCCTGCGCAGACGCTGACCGACAAGGAATACCAGATCATGCGCAACGCCAGCCTGGCGGTGCTGCGCGAGATTGGCGTGGACACCGGCGGCTCCAACGTGCAGTTCGCGCTCAACCCCAAGGACGGGCGCATGATCGTGATCGAGATGAACCCGCGCGTGAGCCGCTCGTCGGCGCTGGCGTCCAAGGCCACGGGCTTCCCGATCGCCAAGGTCGCGGCCAAGCTGGCCGTGGGCTACACGCTCGACGAGCTCAAGAACGAGATCACCGGCGGCGCTACGCCCGCGTCGTTCGAGCCCTCGATCGACTATGTGGTCACCAAGGTGCCGCGCTTCGCGTTCGAGAAATTCCCGGCGGCTGACTCGCGCATGACCACGCAGATGAAGAGCGTGGGCGAGGTCATGGCCATGGGCCGCACCTTTCAGGAGAGCTTCCAGAAGGCGCTGCGCGGCCTGGAGGTGGGCGTCGACGGCATGAACGAGAAGACCCAGGACCGCGAGATTCTGGAAAAAGAGCTGGGCGAGCCCGGCCCCGAGCGCATCTGGTACGTGGGCGACGCGTTTGCGATGGGCCTGTCGATCGAGGAAGTGTTCGACCTGACCAAGATCGACCCCTGGTTCCTCGCGCAGATCGAGCAGATCGTGAAGATCGAGCTCGACCTGGACGCACACGCGGCAAAGTACGGCGACCAGGCGCTGGCGCAGCTGAGCCGGGAGGAACTGCGTGCGCTCAAGGTCAAGGGCTTCTCGGACCGCCGCCTGGCCAAGCTGCTCAAGACCGAGGAGCAGGCGGTGCGCGCCGCGCGCCACGCCCAGGGCATCCGCCCGGTGTACAAGCGCGTCGACACCTGCGCCGGCGAGTTTCCGACCAACACCGCCTATATGTATTCGTCGTATGACGAGGAATGCGAGGCCGAGCCCACGAACAACAAGAAGATCATGGTGCTCGGCGGCGGCCCCAACCGCATCGGCCAGGGCATCGAGTTCGACTACTGCTGCGTGCACGCGGCACTGGCGATGCGCGAGGACGGCTACGAGACCATCATGGTCAACTGCAACCCCGAGACCGTCTCGACCGACTACGACACCAGCGACCGCCTGTACTTCGAGCCGCTGACGCTGGAAGACGTGCTGGAGATCGTCGACAAGGAAAAGCCCGAGGGCGTGATCGTGCAGTACGGCGGCCAGACGCCTTTGAAGCTGGCGCTTGCGCTGTCCGCGGCCGGCGTGCCCATCATCGGCACCAGCCCCGACATGATCGACGCGGCCGAGGACCGCGAGCGCTTCCAGCACCTGCTGCAGCAGCTGGGCCTGCGCCAGCCGCCCAACGCCACGGCCCGCACCGAGGCCGAGGCCATGGAGAAGGCCGAGGCGCTGGGCTACCCGCTGGTGGTGCGCCCCAGCTATGTGCTGGGCGGACGCGCGATGGAGATCGTGCACGAGCAGCGCGACCTGGAGCGCTACATGCGCGAAGCGGTGAAGGTGAGCAACGACTCGCCGGTGCTGCTCGACCACTTCCTGTCCAACGCCATCGAGTGCGACGTCGACGCGGTGCGCGATGCGTCCGGCGCGGTCTTCATCGGCGGCGTGATGGAGCACATCGAGCAGGCCGGCGTGCACTCGGGCGACTCGGCGTGCTCTCTGCCGCCGTACTACCTGAAGGCCGAGACCGTGGCCGAACTCAAGCGCCAGACTGCGGCAATGGCCGATGGCCTGAACGTCGTCGGCCTGATGAACGTGCAGTTCGCGATCCAGGAGACGGATGCCGGCGACGTGATCTACGTGCTGGAAGTGAACCCCCGCGCCAGCCGCACCGTGCCCTTCGTCAGCAAGGCCACCGGCATTCAGCTGGCCAAGGTGGCCGCGCGCTGCATGGCCGGCCGGACGCTGGCGCAGCAGGGCGTGACGCACGAGGTCACGCCGCCGTACTTCAGCGTCAAGGAGGCGGTGTTCCCCTTCGTCAAGTTCCCCGGTGTGGACACCATTCTCGGGCCCGAGATGAAGTCCACCGGCGAGGTCATGGGCGTGGGCAAGACCTTTGGCGAGGCCTTCGTCAAGAGCCAGCTGGGCGCGGGCGTCAAGCTGCCCACCGCGGGCAAGATCTTTCTGACGGTGAAGAACGCCGACAAGCCGCGTGCCGTGGCCGTCGCGCGCGACCTGGCGGCGATGGGCTTCGAACTGGTCGCCACCAAGGGCACGGCCGCTGCGATCGCCGAGGCGGGCGTTCCCGTCGCCGTGGTCAACAAGGTGACCGAGGGCCGCCCGCACATCGTGGACATGATCAAGACGGGCGAGATCGCCATGGTCATCAACACGGTCGAAGAGCGCCGCAACGCGATTGCCGACTCGCGCGCGATTCGCATCAGCTCGCTGGCCGCGCGCGTGACCACGTTCACCACGATTTTCGGCGCCGAGGCGGCCGTCGACGGCATGAAGGCCATGGGCCAGGGGCAGATGGACGTGTACTCCATCCAGCAGCTGCATGCCCAGCTGGCTGCCCAGGCCTGAAAAGAGGGGGGTGACAGCCGCCGCAATCGCGGCATAATCACCCCCTGAAAAAACCAGATACCGCCGCACGGCAACGTGCGGCGGTTTGCTTTTGTGACTTGCCGTTCGGAGAACCGCCATGGCCACCATCCCCATTACCAAGCGCGGCGCTGAGAAGCTCAAGGTCGAGCTGCAGCGCCTGAAAACCAAGGATCGCCCCGAGGTGATCAACGCCATTGCCGAAGCCCGCGCCCAGGGCGACCTGAGCGAGAACGCCGAATACGACGCGGCCAAGGATCGCCAGGGCTTCATCGAGGGCCGCATTGCCGAGATCGAGGGCAAGCTTGCCGCCGCGCAGATCATCGACCCGGCGCAACTCGACGCCGGCGGGCGCGTGGTGTTCGGCGCCACCGTCGAGCTGGCCGACGAGGACACGGGCGACGAGGTCAAGTACCAGATCGTCGGCGAGGACGAGGCCGACCTGAAGCTTGGCCTGATCAACGTCGGCAGCCCGATTGCGCGCGCGCTGATCGGCAAGGAGGAGGGCGATACCGCCGAGGTGCAGGCACCGGGCGGCGTGCGCAGCTACGAAATCGTCGCGGTGCACTACCTCTGATGGCCGCCAACCCCATGTTCGCTGCGCTGGGCCAGCGCTTGCCGCTGCTGGCGGCCGCGCTGTGGTGGGGCAGCCTGTCGGTGATCGGCTTCATGGCCGTGCCGCTGCTGTTCGCCAACCTGCCCACGCGCATGCAGGCGGGCAACATGGCGGCGCACCTGTTTGCCGCGCAGACCTATGTGTCGATGGCCTGTTGCCTGTGCCTGCTGATCTGCGCCAAGTCGCGCCATGCCGCGCGGGAGTACGACTGGGCGCGCGACGCGCTGGTCTTCGTCATTGCCGGGCTGTTGCTGGCGCTTTTGATCCAGTACGGCGTGGCACCGCGCATCGTGGCGCGGCAGAACCTGAAACTGTGGCACCCGGCCGGCAGCCTGATGTATGCGCTGCAGTGGCTGTGCGCGCTGGCCACGCTGTGGCGGCTGGGCCGGCGCTGAGGCGCGTGGGTGCAGCGCAACCCGCGCCCGGATGTCATTCCATTTCTACATCAACAGATTACTTTGTCGGCTTCGCTTGCCGTGCTACAGCACTGTCTGCGCTTC
>PGEI01000145.1 GCA_002894305.1 Comamonadaceae bacterium CD01 | reverse complement strand
GCAGTGCGCAGGCACTGCTGGAGCCGCAGCACTCAGCCTCGATTGGGTGCGTTGTGACGCGCCTCTCGGGCACTGCCAATTGATTCTCAACCTCTGACGCAGGGCGCGTCAGGAAGCGCACTGCGCGACGTGTCGGCAACGGGATGGGCGCCTGGCTCGGGCTGGATTCGCGGCTGAAGTGCAGGCGGTGCGGCTCCATGAGTCGCCGAGATTTTTGCCGGTTTGCAAGCACCTGGTGTGCTGCTGGAAATTGCGTCAAATATTTGTTTTATTGGCGGAAGCTCAGGGATTCGAACCCTGGAACCCTTGCGGGTTGCCGGTTTTCAAGACCGGTGCAATCGACCACTCTGCCAAGCTTCCGCGGATGTCGTGCAAGGCGGGCTGGCCGGCTTGCAGAACAGGCGATTCTAGCGCGCGCCCGCGGGGCGCTGGCGCTCGGCTGGGGGGCTCAAAACCCCATCGAGCGCAAGAAGGCGTCGGTGTCGCCGTCCGCGCCGGCAGGAGGCGCCGTGTCTGCGCCTCGGGTGCCGGCCACCTGCGCCATCAGCGCGTCGGGGTCGGGGGCGGCCTGGGGCTCGAAGTCGACGAGCTTGATGAACTGCGTGCGATCGACGGCCAACTCCAGGTAGAACAGGTTGTTGCCTGCGGTGTAGAAGGTCACGCGGCGCGCCTCGGGCTGATCCAGGTTGGCGTCCACGCTCAGCACGACCGGCTGGTTGAGCGTCATCATCTTGGGCTGGTTCTGCGAGATGTGGGTGTGCAGCTCGCGGCGGATCTTGCCGGTGAAGTCGCCGACCACCTGGTTCATCAGCTCGCCCATGACGTTGGCGACTTCGTCGCTGGTGTAGGAGGTGGCCAGCTCGCCGCGCGACATGCCCATGCTCACCAGGTAGTTCTGGTAGATCTCCATGGCCGCGTCGGCCGAGAAGTTGATGATGACCAGCCCGGAGAAACCGCCATTGAACAGTACGAAGCAGCCGATGTCGGGCTTGAGGCAGGTCTTGGTGATGCGTTGCACCATGCCTGAATATTGCACCGTGCCTTGGGTGGCGACCGACAGCACGCGCGTGACCGAGTTGCACAGGCTGATCAGGATGTCCTCGGTGCCGAAGACGATGGGGTGTTCTGGTGTGCTCATGATTGGCCGTTGTGCTGGAGAAACGCGCCACGCTGGTGCTGGCGCAAATGTCTGACCACGATTGTCGCCCATTTTGTAACCAGATGAGTCAATGCGGTGTTCCGATCGTGGCTGGCGGATTGGTTCTTCAAAAAATATGAACTATCGCGACAATCGAATTGAAATTTGATTGATGTCCGGGCACCTAGACTGGCGTTTTTCAAGGTGGAATTCCCGCCTGATTCGTCTTCAGAGGTTGTCTTCGATGGCTGTTTCGTCGCCACCGGCATTGCGCTATGGCCTGCCGGCGATTGTTTTGCACTGGCTGCTGGCGCTGGCCATCATCGGCATGTTCATCATGGGGTGGTACATGGTCGATCTGCCGTTCTCCCCCCAGCGCCTGAAGCTGTACAACTGGCACAAATGGGCCGGCATGACGGTGCTGGCGCTGACGCTGGTGCGCCTGCTGTGGCGCTTCACGCACCGCCCGCCCGCGCTGCCTGCGGCGATGGCAGCGGCCATGCCGCGCTGGCAGCACTGGGCACACCATGCAACGCACGGTCTGATGTACCTGCTGTGCCTGGTGGTGCCGCTGGTGGGGTGGGCCTACAGCTCGGCGGCGGGCTTGCAGATCGTGTATTTCGGCGTGCTGCCGCTGCCCGACTTCGTGCCGGCCAGCCCGGCGCTGGCCGACGCCATCAAGCCCTGGCATGCAGTGGCCGCATATGCGCTGGGCGCGCTGGTGCTGCTGCACCTGGCGGCGGTGTTCAAGCACCAGTGGCTCGACCGCGATGGGCTGCTGGCGCGCATGCTGCCGGGGCGCGGCTGATTCGTGGTGCGGCGGTTTTTGGATTTTTTTGAGGAGTTTTCCTGATGCGTTCATCTTTTTGGGTTGCTCCGGTGCTGGCATGCGCCGGGTTGCTGACCGGCACGCTGGCGCTGGCGCAGCAAAAGCTGATGCCGGCCAGCAGCGAGATCGTGTTCGTCAGCAAGCAGATGGGCGTGCCGGTGCAGGGGCAGTTCACGCGCTTTGACGCCGAGCTGGCATTTGATCTGGCGCAGCCGCAGGCGAGCAAGGTGGCGTTCACCGTCGACACCGGCAGCGCCACGCTGGGCGTGAAGGAGACCGATGCCGAACTGCCCAAGCCGGTCTGGTTCAACGTGGCCAAGTTTCCGCAGGCGCGCTTTGAGTCGAGCGCGATCCGCAAGCTGGACGCGGGCAAGTATGAGGTGGACGGCACGCTGGCGATCAAGGGCGCGTCGCAGCCTCTGACGCTGCCGGTCGTGCTGACCCAGGCGGGCGACGTGACGACCGCGACGGGCAGCTTCGTGATCAAGCGCCTGGTGTTCAAGATTGGCGAGAACGAGTGGGCCGACACCTCGATGGTGGCCGACGACGTGCAGGTCAAGTTCAAGTTCGCACTCACCGGTGTGGGCAAGCTGTAATCATTTTTATTTGTTTCAACGGAGAAAACCATGCGTATCGCGCAACTTCTGACGACCGCCGTAGCCGCCGCCGTGGTGGCCGGTGCCGCCCATGCCGAGATGGGTACCTACGCCATCGACCCGACGCACACGTTTGCGACCTTCGAGATCGGGCACTTTGGCGCCTCGGTCAACCGCGGGCGTTTCGAGCGCAAGGAAGGCACGGTGATGCTGGATAAGGTGGCCAAGACCGGCAAGGTGGAGATCCATTTCGACATCGCCTCGCTGACCACCGGCACGCCGCCGTTCGAGAAGCATTTGCAAAGCGCCGACATTTTTGATGCCGAGCAGTTTCCCAAGGCGAGCTTCGTGGGCGATCAGTTCCAGTTCGACGGCGACAAGGTGGTGGCGGTTGCCGGCCAGCTGACGATCAAGGGCAAGACCCAGCCGGCGACGTTCACGGCCAAGCAGTTTGCCTGCTACGACAGCCCCATGCTCAAGCGCGAGGTGTGCGGCGGCGATTTCGAGACGACCATCGACCGTACGCAGTTCGGCGTGGACTACGGTGTGCAGTTCGGCTTTCCCAAGAACGTGCGCATCGTCGCGCAGATCGAGGCGATCAAACAGTAAGCCAGCCTCGGTCACGCATACAAAAGCGCAGGCGCCCCGGTGGGGCGGCCTGCGCTTTTTGCTGTGCTGCCCTGCCGGTCAGGCTTGCTGGGCGCGCAGCGCGGCGGCGTTGACCACGGCCAACGCGGTCATGTTGACCACGCGGCGCACCGTGGAGGCGGGCGTGAGGATGTGCGCCGTGCCGCCCACGCCCATCAGGATGGGGCCGACGGTGACGCCGCCGCTCGTCGTCTGCTTGAGCACGTTGTAGAGGATGTTGGCCGCGTCGATGTTGGGGCAGACCAGCAGGTTGGCCGAGCCGATCAGCGTCGAGTCGCCCAGGTAGCGCGTGCGGATGGCGGGCTCCAGCGCCGCGTCGCCATGCAGTTCGCCGTCGCACTCGATGTCGGGGTGGCGCGCGACGAAAATGTCGCGTGCTTGGCGCATCTTGCTGGCGCTTGCCCGCTTGGACGATCCGAACGTGGAATGCGACAGGAATGCCACGCGCGCGGGCAGGCCAAAGCGTTGCACCTCTTGCACCGCGTGCCAGGCAATGTCGGCCAGTTCTTCGGCGCTCGGGTTTTCATTGACGTAGGTGTCGGTGATGAACAGCGGTCCTTTGTCGGTGACAAGGGCGTTGACGGCCGAATACTGCTGCACGCCCGGTGCGTGGCCCAGGATGCTGTGAATGCGTTCGAGGTGGGTCTCGAATGAACCGACCAGGCCGCAGATCAGCGCGTCGGCGTCGCCCAGGTGCACCATCAGCGAGCCAATGATGGTGTTGGAGCGGCGCACCGCGGCCTTGGCCACCTCGGGCGTCGCGCCGTGGCGCTTCATCATGCCGTGGTAGGTCTCCCAGTACTGGCGAAAGCGCGGGTCGTCCGCCGGGTCGCAGATTTCCACGTCCTTGCCCGGCTGCATGCGCAGGCCCGCCTTGGCGATGCGCGCGGCGATGACGGCGGGGCGGCCGATCAGAATGGGGTGGGCGATGCCGTCATCGATGGCGAACTGCGCCGCACGCAGAGCGCGCTCGTCCTCGCCGTCGGCGTAGGCCACGCGCTTGAGCTCGGCGGGCAGGGCGCGCGCGGCATTGACCACCGGGCGCATCAGCATGCCGGTCTGGTAGACAAAGCGCGAGAGCTGCTCCTTGTAGGCCTGCATGTCGGCGATGGGGCGGGTGGCGACGCCGGAGTCGGCAGCGGCCTGCGCCACGGCCGGCGCAATTTTGAGGATCAGGCGTGAGTCGAACGGCGTCGGGATCAGGTAGTCGGGGCCAAACGACAGCTCCTGGCCGGCGTAGGCGTTGGCGACTTCCTCGCTCACATTTTCCTTGGCCAGCGCGGCGATCTGGTGCACGCAGGCGAGCTTCATCGCCTCGGTGATCTTGGACGCGCCGCAGTCGAGCGCGCCGCGGAAGATGTAGGGAAAGCACAGGACGTTGTTGACCTGATTGGGGTAGTCCGAGCGACCCGTCGCCATGATGCAGTCCGGGCGCACCGCCTTGGCGAGCTCCGGGCGGATCTCCGGCTCGGGGTTGGCCAGCGCCAGGATGACGGGCTTGTCCGCCATGGTCTTGACCATCTCGGCCGTCAGCACGCCGGGGGCCGAGCAGCCCAGGAACACGTCGGCGCCGTTGACGGCGTCGGCCAGCGTGCGCGCGTCGGTTTTTTGCGCGTAGCGCGCCTTGGAAGCGTCCATGCCGCCGGGGCGGCCCTCGTAGATCACGCCCTTGGAGTCGACCATGAAGATGTTCTCGCGCCGTGCGCCCAGGCCGACCATGACGTCGACGCAGGCAATCGCCGCGGCGCCGGCGCCCGAGACGGCGATCTTCACGTCGGCTATCTTCTTGCCCACCAGTTCCAGCGCGTTGATCAGCGCGGCGTTGGAGATGATGGCCGTGCCGTGCTGGTCGTCATGGAACACCGGGATGTTCATGCGTTTGGACAGCTCCTGCTCGATGTAGAAGCATTCGGGCGCCTTGATGTCCTCCAGGTTGATGCCGCCCAGCGTGGGCTCCAGCGCGGCGACGATCTCGATGATCTTGTCCGGGTCGCGCTCGGCCAGCTCGATGTCGAACACGTCGACGCCGGCGAACTTCTTGAACAGACAGCCCTTGCCCTCCATCACCGGCTTGCCCGCCAGCGGGCCGATGTCGCCCAGGCCCAGCACGGCCGTGCCGTTGGTGATGACGCCGACCAGGTTGCCGCGCGCTGTGTAGTCATAGGCCTTGACCGGGTCTGCCTGGATGTCCAGGCAGGGGTAGGCCACGCCGGGCGAGTAGGCCAGCGACAGGTCGCGCTGGCTGGACAGAGGCTTGGTCGGCGTGACCGAGATCTTGCCCTTGATGGGACTGCGGTGGTATTCGAGCGCGGCCTCGCGCAAGGCGGCTTCCGCGGGAGAGAGTTTTTGGGTCATGGCAGGAAAGAAAAATTCGGTGCTGGGATTGCCGCTTGCTAGCTTACTGCAAGCGCGCCGGAGCCATAAGCGGCACAGACATTCATCGGTGTGCAAATGCAAGTGTGTGACAGATGCCGTAAGTGCGACAAGTAATGTGCACGGCTTCAGTGGGCCTCCGCCTGGCGGGCGGCCTGGATCTGGGCGCTGACGTCGTGGCGCGCGCCGTTGAAGAACAGGTTGAGCAGCACGGCGCAGATGGATGCCAGCAAAATGCCCGACTCGACCAGCGGATGGATGGCGTGGGGCATCCACTGGCGGAAGTTGGGTGCGACCAGCGGAATCATGCCCACGCCAATGGAGACGGCGACGATCATCGCGTTGTTGCGGTTGCTGTGAAAGTCGACGTTGGACAGGATGCGGATGCCGGTGGCCGCCACCATGCCGAACATCACCAGGCCGGCGCCGCCCAACACCACGGTGGGCAGCGACTCGATCAGCGCCGCCATCTTGGGCAGCAGGCCCAGCATGATGAGGATGAAACCGCCGGCCACACACACCCAGCGGCTCTTGATGCCGGTGACGGCCACGAGGCCGACGTTTTGCGAGAAGCTGGTATAGGGAAAGGTGCTGAAGATGCCGCCCAGCAGCGTGCCCAGGCCGTCGGTGCGCAGGCCGCGCTTGAGGTCGTCGGCCGTGATCTCCTTGTCGGTCATGTCGCCCAGCGCCAAAAACATGCCGACCGATTCGATCATCACCACCACCATGATCAGCGACATGGTCAGAATCAGCACCGGGTCGAACACCGGATAGGCGATTTGAAACGGCAGCACGATGTCCACCCACTGTGCCTTGCCCACCTTGCTGAAATCCATCAGGCCCATGGCGGCCGTGATCACGCCGCCCACCAAAATGCCCAGCAGCACCGAGATGTTGGCCCAAAAGCCCTTGCCAAAGCGTGCAATCAGCAAGATGGTGGCCAGCACGACGGCCGAGATGCCGACGCCGGTCAGGTCTGCGTATTTGGGGTTGGGAATGGTGGGAAGAATGGCAAAACCCTTGGGCAGGGGGCGCAGATCCGAGCCCGGCCCGTCGACGGTCATGACGTCGGCCAGCCATTTGAGGTGATCGGGGTGGGGCACCGACGGCGCCGTGGGGCCGACGGGGTTGCCGAAAATCCAGTTGATGCCCACGCGCATCAGGCTGATGCCGATGACGGCAATGATGGTGCCGGTCACCACCGGCGGGAAAAACCGCAACATGCGGCTCATGAAGGGCGCGATCAGAATGGAGATGATGCCCGCGCCGATGACCGAGCCGAAAATCAGCCCGGCGCCGGCCTCGCCCCCGGTGGTTTGCGCCATCGACACCATGGGCGCGACGGCGGCAAAGGTCACGCCCATCATCACCGGCAGCTTGATGCCAAACCACTGCGTTGCGCCCCAGGCCTGAATCAGCGTGACCAGGCCGCAGACGAACAAGTCGGCCGAGATCAGGTGGGCCACCTGCTCGGGGTTCAGATTGAGTGCCCGCCCGACGATGAGCGGCACGGCCACGGCGCCGGCATACATCACCAGTACGTGCTGCAGGCCCAGCGTGGTCACACGCAGCAAGGGCATTTTTTCGTCAACGGGATGGACGGCGGTCGTCATGCTGTCTCCTTGGGTGTGCGGCGGCGCACGCTCGGTGGTGGAAGGGTGTTCTGCGGTATATACAAAAAATGTATACACATCAAAGGCGAATGGGTAGCCGTGCCAGTGGTGAAAAATCTCGGTGTTTGCCCGGGGGCAGGCTGGCGTCGAAGGGTTTGTTCAGGCTTGCAGAACGTTTGGCTTGCGCGCGCAGCCTGGATGCCCGGGCCTAGGGCCTGTTAACGCTATTTTTGACGGATGCGTTGTGATCAAAAGG
>PGEI01000144.1 GCA_002894305.1 Comamonadaceae bacterium CD01 | reverse complement strand
TCTGCGCTTCACCTTCGCGTACTCGATCGATATAGAAATGGAATTACTGCAGCGGCAGGCGCAGCACGAAGCAGGCACCCGGCGCGCCGTCGGGGCGCGGCTGGCAGTGCACGCTGCCGTGGTGACGCTGGGCGATGGAGCGCACCAGCGCCAGGCCCAGGCCCACGCCGCCGCTGCGCTCGCTGGCGCCGGGCAGGCGGTAGAACTTCTCGAAGATGCGCTCGCGCTGGTCGGCGGCCACGCCCGGGCCGTGGTCGCAGATGCTGACGACGGCGTCGCCGCCCTCGTGCGCCAGCTCCAGCGTGATGGCGCCCTGGCTGTAGCGGCGCGCGTTCTCCAGCAGGTTGCGCAACGCGCGACGCAGCAGGCGGGAAATGCCGGGCACTTCCTGGAACCGCGCGGCGTCCCGGTCGTCCATTTGCAGTTCGGCGTCCACGCGTGCGCATTCCTCGGCGGCCAGGCCCAGCAGGTCGACGCGCTCGATGTCACCCACGTCGGCCACGCCAGAGTCCAGGCGGCTCGACAACAGGATCTCGTCGACCAGCTGGTCGAGCTCGGCGATGTTGCGCTCGATCTCGGCGTGCGCCGTGGGCGCGGCGCGGCCGTCCTGCATCAGCGCCAGCCCCATGCGGATGCGCGCCAGCGGCGAGCGCAGCTCGTGCGAGGCGTTGGCCAGCAGCGACTTGTGCGATTGCACCAGCGCCTCGATGCGCTCGGCCGCCGCGTTGAACTGGCGCGCCAGCTGCGCCACTTCGTCCTGGCCCTGCTCGGCGGCGCGCACTGCCAGGTCGCCCTGGCCAAAGCGCTGCACGCTTGCCTGCAGCTGCTCCAGGCGCTGCAGCAGCCGGCGGATGATGGGAAACACGCCCAGCGTGACCGCCAGGCCGACGAGCGCCAGCATCCAGATGAAGCCGTAGGGCGGCTGCAGCCAGAACGGCCCGGGCCGGTGGCTGGGCGGGCGTGGGCGCGCTGACATGCGCAGGGTCAGCACCCGGCCGTCCGGCTGGTCGATGCGGTATTCCACGCCCTGCTCCCAGTCGCCGGGCAGGCGCGTGGCCATGCCTTCGAGCAGCACCCGGCCCTGCGCGTCGGCCAGCTCCAGCTGGCGCGGAGGAGGGGCATTGCGAACCTGGTCGTTGTGCTCGGCGGCCACGCGCCAGGCGTAGCCGACGATGAGCGCGAACACCGCCATGGTGGCCACGGTGGCCAGCCAGATGCGCAGGTACAGGCGGCGCGAGAAGGGGCTGAAGACGGACATGGGACAGCGTTTTCTCAATCTGCTTCAGTCTTGCTGCTTGGCAAAGACATAGCCCACGCCGCGCACGGTGAGGATGCGCTTGGGGTTTTTCACGTCCTGCTCGATGGCCGCGCGGATGCGGCCCATGTGTACGTCGATGGAGCGGTCGAAGGCTTCGAGCTCTCTGCCGCGCACCGCCTCCATGATCTGCTCGCGCGTGAGCACGCGCCCGGCGCGCTCGGCCAGGGCGACGAGCAGGTCGAACTGGTAGGAGGTGAGCTCGGCCGGGCTGCCGGCGACGCTGACGGTGCGTGCGTCGCGGTCGATCTCCAGCGTGCCGAACTGCAGCAGGTTGCTGGCTGGCTGCGCGCCGCCTTCGCGCCGGCGCAGGATGGCGCGGATGCGCGCCAGCAGCTCGCGCGGCTCGTAGGGCTTGGGCAGGTAGTCGTCGGCGCCCACCTCCAGGCCGATCACGCGATCCATCGGGTCGCCCTTGGCCGTCAGCATCAGGATGGGCACGCGCGCGGCGTTGCCGGGCAATGCGCGGATGCGCCGGCACACTTCCAGCCCGTCCATGTCGGGCAGCATCAAGTCCAGGATGACCAGGTCGGGCAGCGCCGCGCCCTGGCCCTGCGTGAGCAGCTGCAGGCCGGCCGCCGCGTGATCCACGTGCTGCACCTGCAGGCCCGACTGGCCCAGGTACTCGGTCACCATCTGCGCCAGGCGGTGGTCGTCCTCGATCATCAGCAATTCGGTTTTCATGGGTCTTGGTGTTCCGTCATGTGGCGGTTTGTGTCATGGGCCAGCATGCCGCATGGCCGTCTCGGTGCGTTGTCGTGAAGGTAAAGCGGGGGTAAAGCGCAGAGGCCGGCATTGGAGCGGGCGCGCGGCAGTCAAGGCGCGTCGTGGCCGGCCAGGGGCTGGGCGCGCGCGGCCAGCGCTACCAGCACCAGTACCGGCAGGCCCAGCGCGGCGGTGGCGGTGAAGAAGCTGGCGTAGCCGTGGGCGTCGACATACTGGCCGGAAAACCCCGCCAGCCACTTAGGGGCAAGCAGCATCATCGAGCTGAACAGCGCGTACTGCGTGGCCGAGTACTGCACGTTGGTCAGGCCCGACAGGTAGGCGATGAACGCGGCCGAGGCAATGCCGCCGGCCAGGTTGTCGGCGCTCACCACGCCGATCAGCCCGTACAGCTGGTGGCCCTGCGTGGACAGCCAGGCAAACAGCAGGTTGCTGGCGGCCGACAGCACCGCGCCCAGCATCAGCACGCGCATCACGCCCAGGCGCATCGACAGCACGCCGCCGACGAAGGCGCCCGCCAGCGTCATGACCACGCCGAAGACCTTGGTGACCGCGGCGACCTCGTCCTTGCTATAGCCCATGTCGACATAGAACGGGTTGGCCATGATGCCCATGACCACGTCGCTGATGCGGTAGGTGGCGATCAGCGCCAGCACCAGCGCCGCCTGCCAGCGGTAGCGGCGCATGAAGTCGGCAAAGGGCTCGACCACCGCGCCGCGCAGCCACTGGGCGACGCCCTGTGCGGGCGCCAGCGCGCGCGGCGCGGGCTCGGGCGAGAGCACCACGGTGAGCACGCCCACCAGCATCGATGCGCTCATCACCAGGTAGGCGCCGCGCCAGGCGGCCAGCTGGTAGCTGCCGGCGCCGGCAACTTCGGCGCGCGCGGCCAGCCATAGCACGCCGGCGCCGGCCCAGATCATCGCCAGGCGGTAGCCCGTCTGGTAGGTGGCCGCCAGCGCGGCCTGGCGGTCGGCGTCGGCCGACTCGATGCGGAACGCGTCCAGCGCAATGTCCTGCGTGGCCGAGCCGAAGGCGACCAGCAGCGCCCACCAGACCATCGTGCGCAAGTCCTCGCGCGGGTCGGCCAGCGCCATGCCGACCAACCCCGCCATGACGGCCAGCTGCGCCAGCAGCAGCCAGCTGCGCCGCCGCCCCAGCCGGCGCGTGGCCCAGGGCAGGGGCAGGCGGTCGACCAGCGGCGACCAGACCCACTTGAACGCGTAGGCCAGGCCAACCCACGACAGATAGCCAATGGTGGTGCGGTCGATGCCCGCCTCGCGCAGGCGAAACGACAGCGTGCCCAGCACCAGCAGCAGCGGCAACCCGGCGGAGAAGCCCAGCGCCAGCATGCGCAGGCTGGCCGGCTCGCGGTAGACCCGCCAGGACTGACGCCAGCTGGGGTGGGATGCGGGGGAGGAAGCGGAGGAGGCCATGGGCGGGGTATCGGCAGAAAAACGGTATTGGTAGGAGGCCAACCGGGAGCGCCGGCGTCTCGCCGGCATGCAGCCATCGCGGCGGGGCGCCGCTCCCACAAACCAAGGCGCTGCGCCAAGCGAGGCGCCATTATCCGGGCCGCGCAGCCGACATACGCAGCAACCACAGACAGGCGGCAGGCGCGACGTTGGACAATGCATGCATGAACTGGCGCAACCTCCTGATTCCCGTCGGCATCGCCGTCCTCGTATTTGCCGCCTACCGCGGCGCCGGCCTGCAAGGGTTGGTGCTGGTGGGCGGTGGCCTGTTGATGTGGGCGCTGCTGCACTTCACCCGCATCATGAACGTGATGAAAAAAGCGGCCAACCGTCCAATAGGCCATGTGGGCAGCGCCGTCATGCTCAACGCACGGCTCAAGCCCGGCGTCAACCTGGTGCACGTCGTGGCGCTCACGCGCTCGCTGGGCCTGTTGCAGAGCACGCAGGGCGAGCAGCCCGAACGCTATTTGTGGCGCGACGCCAGCGGCTCCAGCGTCAGCTGCGAGTTCTTGCACGGCAAGCTGCAGCGCTGGGAGCTGACGCGCCCCGTGCAGGATGCACCCGTGGAGGATGCGGACGGGCCGGGCGGGCAGGCGGCAGTCGTAGAATGCCCGGTTCAGGATCCACAGCATTCGCATTCGTAGAGGAAACCCATGAGCCCCGTAGTTCCTTCACTGGCCGACCGTGACGGCAAAATCTGGATGGACGGCCAGCTGGTCGAATGGCGCGACGCCAAGATCCACGTACTGACGCACACGCTGCACTACGGCTGCGGCGCCTTCGAGGGCGTGCGGGCCTACGAGACTGCGGACGGCACGGCTGTCTTCCGCCTGGAAGACCATACCAACCGCCTGTTCAACAGCGCCAAGATCCTGCGCATGAACATCCCCTTCAGCAAGGAGGAGATCAATGAGGCGCAGAAAGCGGTGTTGCGCGCCAACGGCCTGAAGTCGGGCTACCTGCGCCCGCTGGTGTGGATCGGATCGCACAAGCTGGGCGTGTCGCCCAAGGGCAACCAGATCCACACCATAGTCGCCGCCTGGGCCTGGGGCGCCTACCTGGGCGAGGAGGGCATGACGCGCGGTATTCGCGTCAAGACCAGCAGCTACACCCGCCACCACGTCAACATCACGATGACGCAGGCCAAGGCGGTGAGCAACTACACCAACTCCATCCTGGCCAACATGGAAGCCACCGACGACGGCTACGACGAGGCGCTGCTGCTGGATGCGGCCGGCTTCGTCAGCGAAGGCTCGGGCGAGAACGTGTTCGTCGTCAAGGACGGCGTGGTCTACACGCCCGACCTGTCGGCCGGCGCGCTCAACGGTATCACGCGCAACACCGTGCTGCACATCTGCGAAGACCTGGGCCTGAAGCTGGTGCAAAAGCGCATCACGCGCGACGAAATCTACATTGCCGACGAGGCTTTCTTCAGCGGCACGGCCGCCGAAATCACGCCGATCCGCGAGCTTGACCGCGTTGAAATCGGTAGCGGCAGCCGAGGTCCCATCACCGAGAAGATCCAGAGCGCGTTCTTCGACATCGCCCACGGCCGCAACGCCAAGTACGCCCACTGGTTGGCCAAGGTTTGAATGCCATGACACAGAAAATCGTCGAACTGCGCGCCGCCGACCTGGATGGCAACGGCGGCGTGCACTGCCCCAGCGCCTTGGCTGACATGAAGCTGTGGAATAGCCACCCACGGGTGTTCCTGGAAATTGCCCGCCAGCACCAGGCGCAGTGCCCGTATTGCAGCACGGTGTATCGGTTGAAGGAGGGGGAGGTGGTGGGGGGGCACTGAGCTTTTCTTTCCTCTTTCCCCCTCTATATATAGACAGGCCAGCTTGAACAAGCTGGCCTTTGTTTCTTGACGGATGCAATGACGATGACACAAGACGCGCGGCCGACTCTGACCGTAGTGGTGCTGACGCTCAATGAAGAACATTGCATAGAGCAATGCCTCAAAAGCGCAGCTTTTGCCGATCAGTTGCTCGTCATCGACAGTGGCAGCACCGATGCCACCGTGGCATTGGTCCAGGGGCAAGGTGCCGAAGTACAGGTGTATGCGGACTGGCGAGGTTTTGGTGTGCAACGCACAAGAGCCTTGCAGCACGTGCGAGGCGACTACATTTTTTTCCTCGACGCCGATGAAGTCATGACACCGGCATTTGCCCAGGAGTTGAAAGCGGTTGTCGCAACGGAAGAAAAAGCTGTCTGGAAAATTCGCTGGCGCATTGTGGCGTTTGGCCAGGAACTGCGTTATTTCCGCGCAACTACCGAAGTTGAACGGTTATTTCGTCGAGATCAGCTTCAGGAATATACGGGTGTGGTGCATGAAGAAGCGGTATTGCGTGAAAAAAATGTCCCCCGACACTCGATTTGTGAGCCTCTTCTGCACCATACTCGGCCTAGTGTGCGAGCTGGTTTGGAAAAAATGACGCAGTACGCAATATTAGGAGCCGCAAAGCGAATCGAGTTGAATAAAAAAGGTGGGGTGATTCGTGGTTTGGCTGCGGGGATGGTAATGTTCGTTCGATTTTATTTTTTTCGACTTGGGTTTTTGTGCGGGGGGGCGGGATTTCTGTATTGCTTTTTTGTTGCGTTGGAAGCGTTTTTCCGTTATGCCGCCTTGCAATTCGACAGAGAAGCTTTGACTGATGAAATCCGTAGATGAATAATATGAAAACAAATATTGATCGAATAAATATTGAACATCATGATTCCCTTGCATCCAATGCAGTGGCTTTTATGGTTCCGGGTTTTGCATTGGGATTGCCATCAGGCTATTCTTGGGGTGCAATAGTTTTGCTTTTGACGAGCCTAGTGGCATGGCGAGCGTGGTGGCTACGCCCTTGTAAGCCGTTAACCTATTGGTGGTCTGGATCCATATTTTTAATGGGCATGGTTTGGTCACTTGATGCTCATGTCGGCTTGGGTTGGAGCAGCTTGGATCGAACATCTAAATATTTATTAGTGCTGCCCGGGCTGTTTTATTTGATGGCGCGACCACCGTCTTTGGCTGCTCTGCGCTGGGGTGTTGCGATAGGCGGGCTGGGGGCGGGTACAGTCGCACTTTATCAGATGTTTGTATTAAATATTGGTAGGCCAGAGGGTTTTACCAATGCAATTCAATTTGGCAACATAAGTTTGCTTCTTGCTCTGATGGGAGGGTTGTGGTTGGCTCTTCGGGCGGATGGAATGAATTGGAAGGTTTCTTTTTTATTGGGTTTCGGTGTATTGTTTGGTGTTTTGGGGTCTATGTTATCTCAATCTCGTGGCGGTTGGTTGGCATTAGGTGCATCGTTGCCACTGTGGATTGGTTTGCTTTGGTATTGGGGGCGTCATAGATTGGTGGCGTATACCCTTGTGGGGTTGTGCACTGTAACGGTGTTTGCAGCAGGCGCTGTAGGCGGAATTTTTAAAGAACGTATTTTGCAAGCGTATCAGGAATCCAGCATTTACATGAATCGATCCGATGAAGAGCGAGCGAATTCTTCGGTTGGTCTGCGACTTGATTATTGGAAATTGGCATGGGCCATGGGTAAGGAGCGTCCGTGGTTAGGTTGGGGCGATGAATATACGCAAGAAAAACAACGCCGAGTCGCCGCAGGAGAGGCGCACCCTCGTGTTCTTGAGTTGGGGCATGCGCACAACGAGTTTTTGGATATGTTTTCCAAGCGAGGCTTGATAGGAGTAGGAGCTCTTTTGCTTTTCTATGGAGTTCCCATGGCCTTGTTTTGGCCAAGCAAGCGACGTTGTAACGGGGGGCGTGACGCGATAGATCGCGATGCACTAGCGTTGTGTTTTGTTGGCTTGTCGATCCCTGTGTTGTATTTGGGTTTTGGTTGGACGCAAGTATTTTTTGCGCATAACAGTGGGAATCTTTTTTATTTGCTGATGATTTCTATTGTCTATGCTGCCTTGCAGATATACGCGGGAGATCATGATTCCACTAAGGATGCTCTGAATAACTCACCTCCAGGCGTGCTACGCCTGGGCTA
>PGEI01000143.1 GCA_002894305.1 Comamonadaceae bacterium CD01 | reverse complement strand
TCTATATCAACCGATTACTTTGTCGGCTTCGCTTGTCGTGCTACAGCACCGTCTGCGCTTCACCTTCGCGTACTCGATTGACATAAAAATGGAATGAGGGGTCGCGATACGTAGTTTTGCGCAGAGGGTTGCCCCCACTGGCTGCGCCGGGGGCGGTCGGGCATGATTGCTGCATTGCAGCATTTTGTTCCGATGGTGTCCTCCTCCCTGTCCTCGTTGTCGCTCAGCCGCCGCCATCTGGGGGTGTTGGCGGGCGCGTGCGCCGGCGCGCTGATGGTGCCGGCGCTGCTGCCTGCGCATGGCCAGGCGGACGACAGGGCGGTGCTGCGCATTGCGGCGGCGGGGCTGTCCTCCGTGGCCCAGCTTCCGCTGGTGATTGCGCGCGAGCTGGATTTTTTCGCGCACGAGGGCGCCCGCGTCCAGGTACTGGAATACCCAGGCAATGCCCAGGCGCTGCAGGCGGTGCACCAGGGCGACGCCGACCTGTGCTGCAGCGCCTTTGGCGACGTGGTGCGTCTGCAGTCGCAGGGGCGCGAGCACCGCTGCATTGCGCTGCTGTCGCGCACGCCGCAGCTGGCGCTGGCGGTGCTGCCCGCGCGCTGGAAGCTGCTGAGTGCCCGTGACTTCGAGGGGTTGCGCGTCGGGGTGGCGTCCGCGGGTGATGCTTCGCATTACCTGGCCAGCCTGTGGCTGCGCGCGCAGGGCGTGGACTTGCGGCGGGTGCGCTTTGTCTCCATCGGCGAGGGCGCCGAGGCACTGCGGGCGGTGAAGGCCTACCGCGTCGACGCGCTGTGCCTGGCCGATCCGGTGGTGGCGCAGCTCGAACAGATGCAGCAGGTGCGCGTGCTGGTCGATGCGCGCTCTCTGCCCGACGTGGCGCTGCCGGAGATCGCCGGCATGACCGTTCCCGGCATGTGCCTGCATGCGCCGCGCGCCTGGCTGGAGCAGCGCGACGGCCGCCAGACGCGCGCGGCGCTGCAGTCGGCGGTGCAGGCCATGGTGCGCGCCATGCGCTGGCTGCAGTCCGCGGGGCCCAGCGACGTGGTGCGCACCGTGCCCGCGACCGACCTGCTGGGCGACCGCGGCGTCTACCTGAACGCTTTCCAGCGCGCGGTCACGGCGCTCACCTTCGACGGCCAGATGCCGCCCGACGGGCCGCAGGCCATGCTGCGGATGCTGTCGACGCTGCCGGGTATGCGGGCGCTGGACCGGGTTGCGCTGG
This sequence comes from Comamonadaceae bacterium CD01, assembly GCA_002894305.1. Lineage (GTDB taxonomy): Bacteria > Pseudomonadota > Gammaproteobacteria > Burkholderiales > Burkholderiaceae_C > Comamonas_C > Comamonas_C faecalis. The sequence continues at coordinate 6,314 of PGEI01000143.1, read as the reverse complement.
GCAAGACCTATACCAATGCGCTGGCGCGCAAGGCGGCGCAGAAATATGCGCGCCATGAATCGGGTCTCATGACGCTTTGAGCGTGCTCCGTGCCGGCTCCAGCGCCGCCGCGATCGCCTCGTCCACCCGCTCCAGCCAGATGAACTCCAGACGCTGGCGCACCTCTTCGGGGATTTCCTCGAAGTCGCGCCGGTTGCGCGCCGGCAGCATGACGCGGGTGATGCCGGCGGCGTCAGCGGCGATCACCTTTTCCTTCACGCCGCCGATCGGCAGCACCAGGCCGCGCAGGCTGATCTCGCCGGTCATCGCGGTGTCGCTGCGCACCGTGCGGTTGGTGAGCAGCGAGACCAGCGCGGTGAACATGGCCACGCCGGCGCTGGGGCCGTCCTTGGGCGTGGCGCCTTCGGGCACGTGGACGTGGATGTCGATTTTGGCGAGATGCTTGTCGTCGATGCCGAGCTCGGCCGCGCGGTGTTTGACGACCGAGAACGCGGCCTGCGCGCTTTCCTTCATCACGTCGCCCAGCTGGCCGGTCAGGATCAGCCCGCCCTTGCCGGGGTAGCTGGTGGCTTCGATGAACAGGATGTCGCCGCCCACCGGTGTCCAGGCCATGCCGGTGGCGACGCCGGGCGTGCTGGTGCGCATTGCGACTTCGCTCTCGAAGCGCTTGGGGCCGAGGATCTTGGCCAGATCCTGGGCGCCAATCGCCAGTTGCGTTGCCGAGCCGTCGGCGATCTGCACCGCAGCGTGGCGCAGCACGCGGCCGATTTCGCGCTGCAGGTTGCGCACGCCGGCCTCGCGCGTGTAGTCGCGGATGATGGCGCGGATGACGTCGTCTGCCAGTGTGGCCTGCTTGGCGCTGATGCCGTTGGCCTCCAGCTCGCGGCGCACCAGGTAGCGCTGCGCGATCTCGAACTTCTCGTTCTCGGTGTAGCTCGACAGCTGCACGATCTCCATGCGGTCGCGCAGCGGGCCGGGGACGGTCTCCAGCGTGTTGGCCGTGGTGATGAACACCATGCGGCTCAGGTCGAACGGCACGCCCAGGTAGTTGTCGCGAAAAATATTGTTCTGCGCCGGATCCAGCACCTCCAGCATTGCGGCCGATGGGTCGCCCTGGATGCCGCGGCCCATTTTGTCGACCTCGTCGAGCATCATCACGCAGTCGCGCGCGCCGGCCTTGCGAATCGCCTGGATGATGTTGCCCGGCAACGCGCCGACGTAGGTGCGCCGGTGGCCGCGGATCTCGGCCTCGTCGTGCACGCCGCCCAGGCTGACGTGGGCGAATGGCCGGCCCATGGCGCGCGCGATCGACTGCCCAAGCGAGGTCTTGCCCACGCCCGGCGGCCCGACGAAGCACAGGATGGGCGCCTTGCCGTGCGGCGCCAGCTTGCGCACCGCCAGGAACTCGACGATGCGCTGCTTGATCTTGTCCAGGCCGAAGTGATCCTCGTCCAGCACCCGGCGCGCCGCGGCGATGTCGATGTCGCGCGGTTCGGGCTCGGCCCAGGGCAGGTCGATCATCCAGTCCAGCCAGGTGCGCAACATGCCCGCTTCCATCGCGCCGTCGGGCATGCGCTGGTAGCGGCCCAGCTCTTTTTCGGCTGTTTCCCGCACTTCAGCCGGCATCTGCGCCGCTTCGATCTTCTTGCGCAGCTCTGCCACTTCCTCGGACTTGCCGTCGTCCTCGCCCAGCGCCTTCTGGATCGACGTCATCTGCTCGCGCAGGATGGCGCGGCGCTGGTGCTCGTCCAGCGACGCCTTGGTGCGCTGGCCGATCTCCTGCGACAGGCGCATCACCTCGATGCGCTGGGCCAGCAGCGCAGACACCTTGTCGGCGCGCTCCAGCACGTCGATGGTCTCAATCACCTCCTGCTTCTGCGCGGGCTCGAAATCAGAGTACGCGGCGATCAGGTCGGCCAGCGCGCCGGCGGTGGTGGCGGCCTGCACGGCTGCGACCAGGGGCTGCGGCGTCTGCGGCAGCAGCTGCAGCGCCTCCATGGCCTGCTGTTGCAGGTGCAGCAGGCGCGCGGCCAGCTCGGGGCCTTCCTCGGTGGGCTCGGCGATGGATTCGACGCGTGCGGCGAGAAACGGGCTTTGCTGCACGAACTCCAGTACGCGAAAACGCTGCAAGCCCTGGATCACCAGGTGGTGGCTGCCGTCGGGCAGATTGACGTAGCGCAGGACGTTGGCCATGGTGCCCAGGGCGTGCAGCTTGTCCGGGGTTGCCTCCTCGTCGGCGGCGTCGCGCTGCATCAGGATGCCGATGGGGCGCTCCTCGCGCAGTGCCTGCTGCGCCGCCAGGGCCGAGGCTTCGCGGCCGATGGCGATCGGGAACACCGTGCCGGGAAACAGCACCGTGTCGCGCATTGGCACGATGGGTAGCACGTCGGGTGCCAGCGCGGGCTTGTCGGGTGCTCCGGCCGGGGCCGCGGCGTCGCGCGGGAAGGCGTGGCCGCTGGCATCGACCAGGATGACGCCGCCGTCGCCGGGGGTCTTGTTGTCGGCGTCGCTCATGGCGTCTTCTCCAGGCGGATCACCAGGCAGCCGCGGTCGCTGGTCACGTCTGCCGCCGAATAGCGGCCGGCCGGCAGCGGGATGCGGCGCTCGAAGCGCCCTTGCGGCAGCTCCAGGCGGTGGATGACGGCGGTGCGCAGCGCCTGCGGCAGCACGCGGTGGCCGCTGACCACCAGCGCTCCCTGGTCGATGACGGCGCGCACGTCGCGCGCGTCGACGCCGGGCAGGGCAACGTAGATCAGCAGCTCGTGCGTGGTCTCCAGGATGTCGGCCGGCGGCTCCCAGCACAGCGCCTGCGTGCAGCGCGGCTGGAACAGCTCGCGGTGCAGGCGCTCCATCTGGTCGAATGCCGTCAGGGCGTTCGACCACATCCAGTCGGATGAATCATCGTGGCGTTTCATGGTGCGCTTCCACAACATCAATACCCGTCCATTGTGCGACGGTTGGCGGCGGAGATGCAAAAGCGGCGCCGAGGCCATGCGGGCCGACGGGGCAGCCAGGGTGCGACACGGCACCACCGTCGCCCGTGAACGCTGGAAGCCGCGCAGGCGCCAGCAGCGCGGCCGGCCCGCGCTGCACCAGGAAAGTTTGTGTCAGCGCTTTTGCTTGGAGGCGACGGTGGTCGACGCGGCGGCCGCGCGCTTGCGCTGCGGCGCCTTGGCCGTGGCCGCCGGGCGGCGCGCCGCAGTGCTGGCCACTGCCGTCTTGAACGGCGTGCCCTTGGCCACGCTGGCCGCGGCGCGCAGCGGCAGGTAGACGACCAGCTGCTGGCCGGTCTTGAAGGCGCTGCCCGCGCGCACGCCGTTCCACTGGGCCACCTGGGCCGGCGTCACGCGGTAGCGCTTTGCCAGCGTGGTGGTGTTCTCGCCCTTGCGCGCGCGCACCGTGGTACGGCGCGTGGCGACCTCGGGGGTGAAGGCGATCTGGCCGTTGTCGGCCAGGTGGCTGGAGACGTCCTTGCGCATGGTCTGCGCGCGCGCCACCATCAGCGCCGAGCCGGCCTTGATCATCATTCCCGGCGGAATGGCGTTGACCGCGCGCAGGTCGGCCACGCTCATGCCGGCGTGCTGGGCAGCGGCGGCCACGGTCATCGTCGTGGGCACGGCCCAGACGGTCCAGCTGGCGTACTGGCCCTCGTCGTAGGCCTGCAGGTTGCGGCGAAACACCTGGGCGTTGTCCCAGGGCAGCAGGATTTGCGGCATGCCGGCCGCCAGGATCACCGGCTTGTGCAGCGACGGGTTGAGCGCGCGAAAGTCCGCCTCCTCGACGTCTGCCAGCCGCGCTACCAGGGCGACGTCGATGTCGCGCGTGATGTCCACGGTCTGGAAATACGGGTGGTTGCCGATGCTGGGCAGCACGGCCTGGAACTGCTCGGGCCGCGCGATGATGTTCTTGATGGCCTGCAGCTTGGGCACGTACATGCGCGTCTCGGCCGGCATGCTCAGTTCGGTGTAGCGCGTGCCCAGGCCCTGCTTCTGGTTGCGCGCCATGGCGCGCTGCACGCTGCCTTCGCCCCAGTTGTAGGCGGCCAGCGCCAGGTGCCAGTCGCCAAACATGCCGTAGAGCTTTTGCAGATAGTCCAGCGCCGCGCGGGTGGAGGCGAGCACGTCGCGCCGGTCGTCGCGAAACGCGTTCTGCTTGAGGTCGAAATAGTTGCCGGTGGCGGGCATGAACTGCCACATGCCGGCGGCCTTGGCGCTGGAGACTGCCTGGGGGTTGAACGCGCTCTCGATGTAGGGCAGCAGCGCCAGCTCGCTGGGCATGCCGCGCAGCTCCAGCTCCTCGACGATGTAGAACAGGTACTTACTGGAGCGCTCGGTCATGCGCTGCATGTAGTCGGGGCGGCTGGCGTACCACTGCTCGCGCTCGACCACCAGGTCGCTTTCGAGGTCTGGCATGGAAAAGCCGGCGCGGATGCGCTCCCACAGGTCCTGGGGCGCGTCGATGCCGGTGATCGCGTGGCCGCGCGCCAGTCCCGAGGTGATGGGGCGCAGCGGCCCCTCGGGGTAGTGGGCGGTGGCGTCGCCGCTGGTAGCTGTGTCGCTGGAACTTGCGGAAGAGGAGCCGGGGTTGGTGCTGGCGCAGCCGGCCAGCCACACCAGGCTTGCCAGGCACAGAAGGTTCAGGAGACGGCGCATCAGAACTGGTTCTTCCATTGGCGCAGTGCGGCAAGCACGGCGATGGGGTCGTTGGAGTCGCAGCCTGCATCGAAGCCGCGCGCGGCCTGGGCCACGGCGGGGATGCGGGTGCGCAGAAAAGGGTTGACAGAGTGCTCGGTGGCGATGCGCGAGGGCAGGGTGGGCTGGCCCGCGCTGCGCAACTGCCGGCACTGGTCAAGGTATTGCGCAAGCGCCTGGTTGCCCGGCTCGACGGCCTGGGCAAATGCCAGGTTGGACAGCGTGTACTCATGGGCGCAGCAAACGCGTGTATTGCCCGGCAGCGCGGCCAGTGCGTCCAGCGACTCCTGCATCTGCGCCGGCGTGCCCTCGAACAACCGCCCGCAGCCGCCGGAGAACAGCGTGTCGCCACAGAACAGCAGCGGCCCGTCGTCGGCATCGGCGCAGAAATACGCCACGTGGCCGGCCGTGTGGCCGGGAACGTCGATGACTTCGAACGTCAGGCCCAGCGCCTGGACGCGGTCACCGCCACTGACGCGCTGGCAGGGCTCGGGAATGTCTTCGCGCGCCGGGCCATGGACCACGGCGCCTGTGGCCTGGCGCAGCGCGGCGACGCCGCCCGTGTGATCGCGGTGGTGGTGCGTGACTACAATCGCCTGCAGCTTCAGCGCCAGGCTGCCGAGCGCCTGCAGAACGGGGGCAGCGTCCCCCGGATCGACGACCAGCGCGTGGCGCCCGTCGTGCAGCATCCAGATGTAGTTGTCGGTAAAGGCGGGCAACGGCAGCAATGTCATGAGCGACGAAATTATAGGTTTGCATGATTGGTTGACCAGCCCCCCGGGCAGTTATCTGCTTGCCTGGGAGCAGGAGCGCTTCGACGAGCTGGTAGCCGACCTGTTTGGCTACCACGCGCTGCAGCTGGGCCTGCCTGCGTTGCAGGGGCTGCGCGCCAACCGTATGCCGCACCGCTGGCTGGCGCAAAACGCCGCCGCGCCGCTGCAGCAGGGCACGGCCTTGCTGCTGGACGCGCAGGCGCTGCCCTTTGGCGAGGCAAGCCTGGATCTGGTGCTGATGCCGCACACGCTGGAGACCAGCGGCGCGCCGCACGCTGCGTTGCGCGAGGCCGCGCGCGTGCTGGTGCCGCAGGGGCGGGTGGTGATCAGCGGCTTCAACCCCTGGAGCCTGTGGGGGCTGCGCCAGCGCCGCGGCCAGCTGTACCAGCGTCTGGGCGCGGGCGTCCAGCCGTTTTTGCCCGACGCGCTGCAGCTGATCACGCCCGGGCGTGTGCGCGACTGGCTGCAGCTGCTGGACTTCGAGGTCGAGAGCGTCAGCTTTGGCTGCTTTCGTCCGGCGGTGCGCAGCGCGCCGTGGCTGCAGCACTGGGCCTGGATGGACGACACGGGGCCGCGCTGGTGGCCGGTGCTGGGTGCGGCCTATGTGGTGGTGGCAGTCAAGCGCGTGCTGGGCATGCATTTGCTGCAGCCGGCATGGCGCGCCCAGCGGCAAAAGGCCCAGGCGTCGGTGCCGGTGGCGCGGCGCGGCAATTGACCTCAGAGCGTGTTTACGATCTCCTCATGGTGCCCGCAAGGCAGCAAAAGGCTGCAATCGAGGCGCGCGCCGCAGGCCATGCTGGCGGCCTGGGCAAGGTGCGCAACGCGGAGTGCGGCCTTTTGCTGCCTTGCC
>PGEI01000142.1 GCA_002894305.1 Comamonadaceae bacterium CD01 | reverse complement strand
CGCAAAAAACTTGAGGGCGCGTGGTATCGGCAATGTCAACCGAGTGTCATCGTGCAGGCAGAGAGGGTTGCGGCGACTTGCGGGTGATTTGCCGCACTTATCGCGCCACTGGTGCATGCGTGGTGGTGCCATCATGAAAGACATGCTTTATTCATCTGTGGCTGCCGCAGGCGTTCTGTTTTTATCGAATCACCAGGCCTTTATTTGTCTGGCTGCTGGCCGATAACAGCGGGGAGAGACACGATGAAAGGATTGCATATGTACACCCCCCCAAGCGCTCGGGCGTCGGCGGCTGCTTATCGGCAGGTGGGCGTCGACTCGCAGGTGCTCAGCGCATCGCCCCACGGTTTGATTGGCCTGCTGTTCAATGAGCTGCTCGTCTGCCTGCAGGGGGCGGCCACGGCCATCGAGCGGCGTGACGTGGCGACCAAGGTGCGCCTGATGGCCAAGGCGTCGCGCCTGATCGATGAAGGGCTGATGTCCAGCCTGGACGTCCAGGCGGGCGGCGAGGTGGCGGCCAATTTGCAGCAGCTGTACGCCTACTGCCTGCTGCGCTTGGCGCAGGCCAATGCGGCCAACGACGCGGCCCAGGTTAGGGACGTGCAGGCGCTGCTTGAGCCAGTGATCGATGGCTGGCGCCAGATTGGTGGGCGTGCCTGAGGTTTGGGCGTGTCGTTGGTGTGTTGAACAATGTTTTTTTGAGCTGAACCATGCAGATCCAGATAAATACCCACAATCCCGACCGCTTGATCGACTTCTACAAAGCCATTGAAACCAGCAGCGCCAAGATGCTCGAAGCCGCACGCCTGAGCGACTGGGACGGCGTGGCGCGCTACGAGGGCACTTGCGCCGTGCTGATCGAGCAACTGCGCCACCAGGCCCGCAACGAGCAGCTGGCGCCCGAGCAGCGCAAGGAGAAGGCGCGCATCATGCAGCGCATCCTGCGCAACGACGCGCAGATCCGCGTGCTGGCCGAGCCGTGGATCGCGCAGTTCGAGCATTTGTTCGACGGGCAGCCGCAGGTGATGCACTGACAAACAAGCCGCGGCGTGGTGGGCGCCAGCGGCATAAAAAAGCTCAGGGGGAATGCCGGCACCGAAAGGTGACCGGCTTTTTTGATGCTGCCGCGGCGCCTGTCCCGTTCCCACGGGATGCTCAACGCTGAATGCCGCTCAATGTGGGAGCGGCGCCCTCGCCGCGATTGCCGCGGTGAAAGCCTGCGCGCAGATGCTCACACCTGCATGTTCATGATGTCGGTATAGGCCTGCACCATGCGGTTGCGCACGTTCAGCGTGGCCTGAAAGCCGATTTGCGCCTTTTGCATCGCAACCATGGTCTCCTCGATGCTGACGCTGGGGTTGTCCAGCTGCACTTCGCGCTGCAGTGCGCTGGCCTGGTTTTGCGCGCCGCTCACCTCCTGCAGCGCGTTCTTGAAGGCGGTGCCAAAGCCCACGCCCGGGGTGTTGTCGCGGTCGGCGGTGATGCGGCGCGCCACCTGCGTGCCGGTCAGCGGCGTCGTGAGGGAGCTGTTGATGCGCATGTCCATGGCGGTCTCGTCGGTGGCGGGTGGGGGCGTTGCGGGGCGGTGGGGGGAAGGTGGCGCAATCGTAGGCGCGCGGGCGGTGGCGCAGCGCGGTGAATAAATGGCCAAAGCCGCGGCTTATCGGGGCACCGGCGGCGCGGCACGCCTTCAATAATCGCTGCACCGCCGCCTTGTTGCCTGGCGTTTGCCGACCATGGAAGAACCGATGTCCACCGCCGTTGCCGAAGTCACTGTTGCCCCGCCCGCCGCTGCCGCTGCGCCGACGCTGCAGCAGCGCCTTGCCGCCATGGACCGCGCGACGCGCCTGCGCTGGGGGGCGATGCTGGCGCTGGTGGTGGCCGGTGTTGCCGCGGCGTTCTTCTTCACGCGCCAGCCCGACTACCGCGTGCTGTTTGCCGGGCTGGGCGACAAGGACGGCGGCGCCATCGTCGCGCAGCTGGCGCAGATGGGCGTGCCCTACAAGTACACCGAGGGCGGCGGCGCGATTCTGGTGCCGGCCGCGCGCGTGCACGACGTGCGCCTGCGCCTGGCCACGCAGGGCCTGCCCAAGGGGTCGGTGGCGGGGTTCGAGCTGACCGAGAACCCCAAGTTCGGCGTGACGCAGTTCCAGGAGCGGCTGAACTTCCAGCGCGGGCTGGAGGGTGAGCTGACGCGCTCGATCATGGAGCTGGCGTCGGTGCAGAGCGCGCGCGTGCACCTGGCGCTGCCCAACCAGAACGGGTTTTTCCGCGAGCAGCAAAAGCCCTCGGCGTCGGTGCTGCTCAGCCTGTATCCGGGCCGCATGCTCGATGGCGCGCAGCTGGCGGGCATCGTGCACCTGGTGGCGTCCAGCGTGCCCGAGATGGTGCCGTCGGCGGTCAGCGTGCTCGACGACACGGGCAAGCTGCTGTCGCAATCGCCGAATGGCGGCAGTGGCGACGGCGAGGTCGATCTCAAGCAGCGCGCCTATGTCGAGCACCTGGAGCAGGAGTATGCGCGGCGCATTCTCGCGCTGCTCGAACCGGTGGTGGGCAAGAACAACGTCAAGGCGCAGGTCAGCGCCGAGGTGGACTTCAGCCAGAGCGAGCAGACGCAGGAGCAGCACCGCCCCAACCTGGCGCCCGACGCGAGCGCGGTGCGCAGCCAGCAAATCGTCGAGACCGGCGCGCAGGCCGGCAGCCAGCCGCCGGCGGGCGTGCCCGGCGCGGTGAGCAACCAGCCGCCGCAGCTGTCCAGCGCACCGATCAACGGCGCCAATCCGCTACCGGGCGCGGTCAATGGCCAACAGGTGCAGGGCGCGGGCGGGCGCGCCGGCGGGCGCGAGATGGTGACCAATTACGAGGTGGACAAGACCACGCGCGTGACGCGCGGCGGCAGCCCGGCGGTCAAGCGCATGACGGCGGCGGTGCTGGTCAACTACCTGCCCGGTGTGGCCGAGGAGGGCAAGCCCGCCGCGCCGCAGGCGCTGTCGGCTGCGCAGATCGAGCAGATGACCGCGCTGGTGCGCGAGACGATCGGCTTCAACGCCGAGCGCGGCGACTCGGTCAACCTGATGAACACGCCCTTCCTGGTCGAGCACGTGCCCACGCCGGTCGAGGAGCTGCCGCTGTGGAAGCAGCCCGAGGTGCTGGAAATGTCGCGCACGCTGGGCTGGCCGGTGGGGGTGTCGCTGGCGGTGGCGCTGCTGCTGCTGGGCCTGGCGCGGCCCGCGCTCAAGGCGCGCAACCTGCGCAGGGCCGAGCGCGTGGCGCAGGCCGAGGCGGCAGCGGCCGCCGGCCTGCCGCTGCCCGGCGCCACGCTCAGCGCCATCGAGTCCGAAGACCTGCAGCGCCCGGGCCTGCCCGCGCCGCAGCAGGCGCAGGACCTGCAGCCCACGACCGAGCAGATGCGCCTGGAGGACGCGCGCAAGCTGGCGCGCGAGAACCCGCTGGCCGTGGCCAACATCCTGAAAACCTGGGTCAACGGCGAATGAGCCCGGCCCCCAACCACCGCGTACGAGCCTGCCATGGATGAACAAGGCCTGAAAGACGCCGCCATCTTTCTCATGTCGCTGGGCGAGCAGGAGGCCGCCGAGGTCTTCAAGCACTTCTCGCCCAAGGAGGTGCAAAAGCTGGGCGAGACGATTGCGCGCATGCGCACCGTCTCCAAGGGGGAGGTCGACGAGATCGTGCAGCGCTTCACCGACGTGGCCGCGGCGCAAAGCCTGCTGGTGTCCGACACCAGCAACTACGTGCGCTCGGTGCTCAAGCTGGCGCTGGGCGACGACAAGGCGGCGCTGCTCATCGACCGCATCCTGCAGGGCGGCGACGTCTCGGGCATCGAGAGCCTGAAATGGATGGACCCGCTGTCGGTGGCCGAGCTGCTGCGCAACGAGCACCCGCAAATCGTCGCGGCCATCCTGGTGCACCTGGATGCGGACCAGGCCTCGGGCATTCTGTCGCACCTCACCGACCGCCAGCGCAGCGAGATCTTGCTGCGCATCGCCACGCTGGAGGGCATACAGCCGACGGCGCTCAAGGACTTGAACGAGGTGCTGTTCAAGGTGCTGGCCGGCGGCGACAAGATCCGCAAGAGCTCGCTGGGCGGCGTCAAGTCGGCGGCCGAGATCATCAACCTGCTGGGCGGCGGCATGGATGCGGTGGTGCTGGACAACATCCGCAACTTCGACGTCGACCTGGCGCAGAAGATCATGGACAAGATGTTCGTATTCGACGACGTGATGAAGCTCGACGACCGCTCCATCCAGACCGTGTTGCGCGAGGTGGCCAGCGAGACGCTGGTCATTGCGCTCAAGGCCGCGCAGCCCGAGCTGCGCGAGAAATTCCTGGGCAACATGTCCACCCGAGCGGCCGATGCGCTGCGCGAAGACCTGGAGTCGCGCGGGCCGATCCGCCTGTCCGAGGTCGAGGCGCAGCAAAAGGAAATCTTGAAGACCGTGCGCCGCCTGGCCGACGAGGGCCAGATTGCGCTGTCGGGAGGCGGAGACGATGCGTTCGTTTGATAGCGACCGGCCATGAGCAACTCCTCCACGCGCTACTACACCCGCTTCATTCCGAGCGAGGAGATCGCCGAGGTCACGCGCTGGGAATTCGGCGCGGTGGGCACCGGCGGCGACGCCGGCCTGGGCGGCCCCGTCATCACGCCGCCCGAGCCGCAGCCCATGCCCGAGCCCGAACCCGTCGCCGAGGCCGCCCCCCCCGCGATCAGCGACGCGCAGCTGCAGCAGCTGCTGGCGCAGGCGCGCGCGCAGGGCCACGCCGACGGCCTGGCCGAGGGCATCGCCCAGGCCGAGCAGCAGTGGCGCCAGCGCCTGGACGATCACGTGGCCGGCCAGGGGCGCGAGAGCGCGCAACAGCTGGCGCAGCTGGTGCAGCAGCTCGAAGAAAGCTTTGCCGGCCTGCAACAGCGCATGGCGGGCGACCTGCTCGACCTGGCGCTGGACATTGCCCGCCAGGTGGTGCGCCAGCAGGTGCAGGGCAACCCCCAGGCCGTGCTGCCCGTGGTGCGCGAGGCGCTGGACATGCTGGTGGGCGAGTCGCGCCCGGCCGCGGTGCGCCTGAACCCGCAGGACTGGGAGGTGCTGGAGCCCGCGCTGCGCGCGCAGTTCGGCGGCAGCCGCATCCAGTGGCTGGCCGACGCCGAGGTGGCGCCCGGCGACTGCCACGTCGAGTCGGCCGGCATGCGCATCGATGGCACGCTGGCCCAGCGCTGGCGCCGCGCGATTGCCGCGCTGGGCCTGAGCTCGGTCTGGAAGGAGGCGGGCAATGGCCATTGAAGACGCCGCCGCCTGGAGCACGCTGGTGGCGCAGGCGCGCCAGCGCGTGGCGCGCGACCTGCCGCTGCCGGCGCACGGCACGCTGTCGCGCCTGACCGGGCTGGTGCTGCAGGCGCAGGGCCTGCGCGCGCCGGTGGGTGCCCAGTGCCAGGTGCGCATGGCGGGCGAGGAGCCGGTGCTGGCCGAGGTGGTCGGCTTTGCCGGCGACCAGGCCTACCTGATGCCCGCGGGCGACATCCAGGGCCTGTCCAGCGGCGCCAGCGTCACCCAGGCCGAGGCCTATGTGCCGCCGCTGCGCCTGGGCGAGCCGCAGGACGTGGATGCGGACGAGGGCGCCGCTGCCGGCGTGCTGCGCCTGCCGATTGGCGACGGCCTGCTCGGGCGCGTGGTCGACGCGCAGGGCCAGCCGCTGGACCACGCCGGCGCGCTGCAGGGCGTCGCCGCGCGGCCTTTGAGCCGCGAGCCGATCAACGCCATGGAGCGCGAGCCGGTGCGCCAGGCCATGGACACCGGCGTGCGCGCCATCAATGCGCTGCTCACCGTCGGGCGCGGCCAGCGGCTGGGGCTGTTCGCCGGCTCGGGCGTGGGCAAGTCGGTGCTGCTCGGCATGATGGCGCGCTACACCCAGGCGGACGTCATCGTCGTCGGCCTGATCGGCGAGCGCGGGCGCGAGGTCAAGGAGTTCGTCGAGGACATCCTGGGTGCGCAGGACCGCGGGCGCGCCGTCGTCGTCGCGGCGCCGGCCGACGCGCCGCCGCTCTTGCGCATGCAGGGCGCCAACTACGCCACCGCGGTGGCCGAATACTTTCGCGACCAGGGCCGGCACGTGCTGTTGCTGATGGATTCGCTCACCCGCTACGCGATGGCGCAGCGCGAGATTGCGCTGGCCATTGGCGAGCCGCCGGCCACCAAGGGCTATCCGCCCAGCTGCTTTGCCAAGCTGCCGGCGCTGGTCGAGAGGAGCGGCAACGGCCTGAACGGCGTCGGCTCGATCACCGCCTTCTATACCGTGCTGTCCGAGGGCGACGACCAGCAGGATCCGATCGCCGACAACGCGCGCGCCATCCTGGACGGCCACATCGTGCTGTCGCGCGCGCTGGCCGAGGGCGGGCATTACCCGGCCATCGACATCGAGCAGTCGGCCTCGCGCGTGATGTTCAACGTCGTCTCGCCCGAGCATTTCGACCTGGCGCGGCGTTTTCGCGCGCTGTACTCGCGTTACCAGAAAAGCCGCGACCTGATCCAGGTCGGCGCCTATATGAGCGGCTCCGACCCGCAGCTCGACGAAGCCATTGCGCTGCAGCCCGGCCTGCAGGCATTCTTGCAGCAGGGCATGCGCGAGGCCGCACCGCTGGCCGGCTGCGTCTCCCAGATGGCCAGCGTGCTGCAGGCGCCGCAGTAGGGGCTTGAGCCATGGCATCGCTGCACGCCTTCGAAGTCGCGGTCGACCTGGCCGGGCGCCAGCGCGACGGCGCGCGCCAGCAGCTGCATGGCCAGCAGGGCCTGCTGCAGGCGGCGCAGGCGCAGTTCGAGCAGCTGCAGGGCTATGCGCAAGAGACCGAGCGGCGCTGGGGCCTGCACGAGAACGCCCGCGTGCAGCCCGAGGTGATGCGCCACCACTACGCCTTCATGGCGCGGCTGGAGCACGCCATGGGCCTGCAGGCCAAGGTGGTGCAGAACCAGGAGCTGCGCGTGATGCAGGCGCAGGCAGCGCTGCGCGCCGCCGAGCTGCGCCTGGCCAGCCTGCGCAAGGTGCTGGAGCAGCGGCGCAAGGATGGGGAACGCGCGCAGCAACGGCGCGAGCAGAAGGAAACCGACGAGCGCGCCAGCGCGCTCTTTGCGCGGCGGGACAACGACCCGCTGCACCTGATGGAGGATTGACCATGGCCGACACCGCCCGCATCAGCAGCCCCGCACCGCGCGAGGCACAGCCCCCGCGCAGCGAGCGCAGCCAGGGCACGCGCAGCGCCCAGGCGCGCGACGACCAGGCGGGCGCCGCCGCGCCGCAGGGCGGCTTTGCCCAATTGCTGGCCGCGCTGGGCGCCGGCGCGGACGACGGCGTTGGCATGGCCTGGCAGGCAGGCAGCGAGGACGCCGTTGTGGGTGGCGCATCGCCTTTTGCGCCGCAGTTGCCGGCCGATGCCTCGGGGCCGGACGCCGGCCTGGCCGCCACGCTGGCGGCGCTGGCAGGCTGGGGGCGGCACGCCGAAGGCTCGCTGCAGGCGCAGACCGCGCAGATCGACGGCGCTGCCGATGTGGCCGACGGCCCGGGCAACAGCGCTGCGGCCCGGCGCCCGGCGGGCGGGCGCGGCACGGCCGCCGGCTG
>PGEI01000141.1 GCA_002894305.1 Comamonadaceae bacterium CD01 | reverse complement strand
GCGTGGCCGACTATGGGCTGGAGGCGGATTTGTTTGCGGCCGTGCCGGAACTGGTCAAGGCCCTGTAAGAATCTGCACAGCAGCCAAGGCATCGTGCGCGATGCCTTTTTTTTCATCCGATTTCCCGATTCCCGTTGGAGAGCCCCATGAGCTATACCGCCCCCGTCAAGGATTTGCTGTTTGCCATCGAACACCTGGCACGGATTGACCAGGTTGCGCAGCTGCCCGGTTTTGAAGACGCCGGCCTGGACACGGCCGCCGCTGTGCTCGAAGAGTGCGCCCGCTTCAACCAGGACGTGATCGCGCCGCTCAACCGCGTGGGCGACGAGCACCCCTCGTCCTTTCAAAACGGCGTGGTCACGACGACCGAGGGTTTCAAGCAGGCCTACCGCCAGTTCACCGAAGGCGGTTGGCAAGGGTTGCAGCACCCGGCTGATTTTGGCGGCCAGGGCCTGCCCAAGACGATCGGCGCGGCCTGCGGCGAGGTGCTGCACGGCGCCAACCTGAGTTTTGCCCTGTGCCCGCTGCTGACCGACGGCGCGATCGAGGCGCTTCTGATCGCCGGCAGCGACGCACTCAAGGCCACCTACCTGGAGAAGCTCGTGTCGGGCGAGTGGACCGGCACGATGAACTTGACCGAGCCGCAGGCAGGCTCGGATCTGTCGCTGGTGCGCACCCGCGCCGAGTCGCAGGAGGGCGGCACCTACAAGCTCTTCGGCACCAAGATCTTCATCACCTACGGCGAGCACGACATGGCCGAGAACATCGTCCATCTGGTGCTGGCGCGCGTGGCCGGCGCGCCCGAGGGCGTCAAGGGCATCAGCCTGTTCGTCGTGCCCAAATTCCTGGTGAACCCGGATGGCAGCCTGGGCGCGAGGAACGATGTGCACTGCGTCTCCATTGAGCACAAGCTGGGCATCAAGGCCAGCCCCACAGCCGTGCTGCAATTCGGCGACCAGGGCGGCGCCGTCGGTTACCTTGTGGGCGAAGAGAACCGCGGCCTCGAATACATGTTCATCATGATGAACGCAGCGCGCTACGGCGTGGGCGTGCAGGGTATTGCGGTGGCCGAGCGCGCCTACCAGCAGGCCGTGGCCTATGCGCGCGAGCGGGTGCAAAGCCGCCCGGTCGACGGCAGCAGCAGCGCCAGCTCCTCCATCATTCACCACCCGGACGTGCGCCGCATGCTGATGACGATGCGCAGCCAGATCGAGGCCTGCCGCGCAATGGCCAGTGTCGCCGCTGCAGCCTACGATGCGGCGCATCACCATCCCGACGCGCAGATCGCCAAGGACAGCGCGGCCTTCTATGAATTCCTGGTGCCGCTGGTCAAGGGCTACAGCACCGAGATGAGCCAGGAAGCCACCAGCCTGGGCGTGCAGGTGCATGGCGGCATGGGCTTCATCGAAGAGACCGGCGCTGCCCAGCACTACCGCGACGCGCGCATTCTTACCATCTACGAAGGCACGACCGCGATCCAGGCCAACGACCTGGTCGGGCGCAAGACCGCGCGCGACGGCGGCCAGATGGCCAAGGCGGTGGCCGCGCAAATCGAAAAGACCGAGGGTGAACTGCTGGCCAGCGGAACTCCGGCCGCGCAGGCCATGGCGCGTGAGCTGGCGCGTGCGCGCGCTGCCTTTGTAGAGGTGGTTGATTTCGTTGCCACCCAGACCAGGAGCCAGCCCAACGCCGTGTTTGCCGGCAGCGTGCCCTATCTGATGCTGTCGGGCATGCTGGTGGCCGGCTGGCAGATGGCGCGTGCTCTGCTGGTGGCGCAGCAACTGTCGGCCAAGGGACAGGACGTGGCTTTCATGCAGGCGAAGATCGCGACGGCGCATTTCTACGCCGAGCACATCCTGGTGCGGGTGCATGGCCTGCGCGACGCTGTTGTGCTCGGGGGCGACAGCGCCTGTGCGCTGGCGCTGGATGCGTTCTGAGCGGTTCCTGCGCATCGTGTTTTGACCCCCGGGTGCGGGCTGCGAAGCTGCCGCCCACACCCATCCCATTCCAAGGAGACCGTCCCATGGCTCTGCCACCCGTTCTGCGCCGGCCCACGCTGCCGGTGATCGGCTCGCCACTGTTCATCATCAGCAACCCCCAGCTCGTCATCGCCCAGTGCCAGGCCGGTATCGTCGGCGCGATGCCGGCGCTCAACGCCCGCCCGGCCGAACTGCTTGACGACTGGCTGGCCGAGATCACCGAGACCCTGGCCGCCTGGGACAAGGCCCACCCCGAGCGTCCGTCGGCGCCGTTCGCCATCAACCAGATCGTGCACAAGAGCAACGACCGGCTGGAGCACGACATGCAGGTCTGCGCCAAGTACAAGGTGCCGATCGTCATCACCAGCCTGGGCGCGCGCGAGGACGTCAATCAGGCCGTCCACGGCTGGGGCGGCGTGGTGCTGCATGACGTGATCAACAACAAATTCTCCCGGAAAGCCATAGAAAAGGGCGCCGACGGCCTGATTGCGGTAGCCGCCGGCGCTGGCGGCCACGCGGGCGTGAAGAGCCCGTTTGCACTGATCCAGGAAATCCGCCAGTGGTTCGATGGCCCGCTGGCGCTGTCCGGGGCCATCGCCACCGGCGGCGGCGTGCTGGCCGCGCAGGCCATGGGGGCGGACTTCGCCTACATCGGCTCGGCCTTCATCGCCACGCACGAGGCGCGCGCCAGCGACGCCTACAAGCAGGCCATCGTCGACGCCACGTCCGACGACATCGTCTACAGCAATCTATTCACCGGCGTGCATGGCAACTACCTGGCGCCGTCGATTCGTGCGGCTGGCCTCGATCCCGACAAGCTGCCCGAGTCCGACCCGAGCAAGATGAATTTCGGCGGTGGTGCCACCAAGGCCTGGAAGGACATCTGGGGCTGCGGCCAGGGCATTGGCGCGGTCGATGCCGTCACCGGGGCAGCCGAGCTGGTCGCGCGCCTGCGCCGCGAATACCAGCAGGCCCGTGAGCGCCTGGGCCTGGCAGAGCAGGCCGACCTGGCGGTCGCCTGATCCCGCGCGCGCTGAGCCGCAGCTAAAACAACAAAGGCAGCCGAGGCTGCCTTTGTTGTTTTGGAGGCGAAGTCTTCGGTCAGCGGTGCAACTCGCCAGCGCTCTCGGGTTGGAAGGTGATCGCGTCCACGCGCACCGTCACCTGGCCCGTGGGGTTGGGCATCTCAAACTCGTCGCCCACGCTCAGGCCCAGCAGGGCAATGCCCACGGGCGCGAAGATCGATACCTTGTCGCCGGATCCATCCACTTCCTTGGGGTAGACCAGCGTGAGCGTATTGGTCTTGCCGCTTTCGATCAGCGTGAAGCGCACCGTGGAGTTCATCGTCACCACGTTGGCTGGCATGTCCTTGGGCTCCTGGATGTCGGCGCGCAGCAGCTCGGCCTCCAGCGCCTCACGACCAGGAAAGTCGGCGGTTTGCTTCTCCAGCAGGGCTTCGATACGGTCGACGTCCAGGGTCGACAGGGTGATGGCGGGTTTGCGCAACATGGTCAGGTTTCCTTGGTAATTCTGGCTGTCCGGCGAAGGGAGGCCGCCTTTGGTCTGGGCCCGGCTGGAGTGGCGCAGTGTGTGCGGCCAGCGTCCCGCCGGGGCCTTCAATGGGGTGCGGCTTCCGTTGCAAACGGACGAAAGCCCGGGCAACGGAGTTGTCCGGGCCTAGGCAAGTGGTTGGCGCCAAGCTGGCGCAGCGTCTCGGATTATCGGGGATTGTGCTGATTTTTCCAAGCATTCCCGCTGCCACCAGCAGACAACAAAATTAGAAAACTGTATATTCATACAGTTATGACGCCAATCCATCGCACGATCAACAGCGACGCCGAGGCGCCCATCAAGGGGCGGGGCGCTGCGTGCCGCATACCCCACCGTTTCGAGGCCTGGGCGCGCGAGGCGTTCGACGACGGCTGGGGCGATGGCGCGGCGGCGCAGGACGCGGCGCCCGCGCCCCGAACCCAATGGGTGTGGGAAGAAGCGCGTAGTGCGCTCACGCGCAACGATTCGCCCGACATCTTCTTCGACCAGGCGGTCAACCCCTACCGCGGCTGCGAGCACGGCTGCATCTACTGCTATGCGCGCGTCACGCACAGCTATTTGAATCTTTCGCCCGGGCTGGATTTTGAAACCCGGCTGATCGCCAAGCGCAACGTCGCGGCACTGCTGCGCGCCGAGCTTGCGCGGCCGGCCTACCGCCCCAGCGTGATCAATATCGGATCAGCCACCGACGCCTACCAGCCCATCGAGCGTCAGCTGGGGCTCACGCGCGCGCTGATCGAGGTGCTGGCCCAGGCGCGCCACCCGTTTGCCATCATCACCAAGGGCAGCGGCGTGGAGCGCGACATCGATCTGCTGGCGCCGCTGGCCCAGGCGCGCCTGGTGGCGGTGAACCTGACGATCACCACGCTGGACGCGCGCCTGGCGCGGGTGCTGGAGCCGCGCGCCGCCGCGCCGCACCGGCGGCTGCTGACCATCCGCCGGCTGGCGCAGGCGGGTATTGCCGTGGGCGTGAGCGTGGCGCCGCAAATCCCCTTCATCACCGAAGACATGGAGCAGGTGCTGGCCGCCGCGCGCGAGGCGGGCGCCAGCAGCGCGTTCTACAGCGTGGTACGCCTGCCCTGGGAGCTCAATGGCCTGATGCGTCAGTGGCTGCAGCAGCACTACCCGGAGCGCGCCGCGCGCGTGCTGGCGCGCATCCAGGATTTGCATGGCGTCGATGCGGATCAGCGCAAGGCAGGTCGCGTATACGACAGCAACCGCGCCACGCGCATGAAGGGCCAGGGGCTATGGGCAGATCTGCTGCGCCAGCGTTTCGAGCACGCCTGCCGCCAGCTGGGCCTGGTGCGCGAACGCCCACCGCTGGATGCCACGCAGTTTCGCCCGCCTGCGCCGTCAGGGCAGCAGGGGCAGGGCGTGTTGTTCTGATGCTGATCTCCAGGGGCTGAATATCTACGCTGTGACGATTGAAATCGTGAAACCGTCCCATCCCTTTTCACCGACTGTCTGGAGCGCGGTGCTGTCCAGCCTGGGATTGGCAGACAGCATGTTGGTAAAGCGTCGGACGCCCAAGACATTCGGGTCGGAGCTTGTGTCATTGACCACGGCGCCTCCTCGGACAACGTTGTCTCCAACGATCACCGACCCCGGGCGTACGAGCTTCAAGACCTGTTCGAGATAGACGGGGTTGTTTGGCTTGTCGGCATCAATAAAGACGAGATCGAATGGTCCCTGGAGCGAGCACAGCACGTCGGACGCCTCTCCCGTGCGAATCTCCACCTTGTCAGCGCACCCGGCAGCGGTGCAGTTCGCGATCGCCACTTTTGCCCGGGTCGGCTCCCGCTCGATCGATGTCACCAAGCCCCCGGCGGGTAGGGCACGAGCCATCCAGATCGTGCTGTAGCCGCCTAACGTGCCGATTTCTAGCACCTGCCTGGCCCTGGTCAATTGAACCAAGATGGCCAAGAATTTCCCCTGGACGGCGGAAACATCGTGCGCTGGCAGGCCTGCCGCAGCATTTGCGGCCAGCGCGTGCCTCAGCGCATTGTCTTGCGGCGCCAGGAGGTCGGAGAAATATGCATCCACGGCGGCCCATCGGGGTCCGTCGGCGCTGGGGTAGTCAGGTGTTCTCAAGGTGTTTTCCAGAGTTTTACGCTCCTACCTGCCGTGCGTGGTGGCGCAGATGGTCATCCATGAAGGTCTGGATGAAGTAGTAGCCGTGGTCGTAGCCGGCGTGGCGGCGCAGCGTCAGCGGCTGGCTGGCGGCGGCGCAGGCGGCCTCCAGCGCGTCGGGTTGCAACTGGTTGTCGTGCAGGAACTGGTCGGCCAGGCCCTGGTCGACCAGGATGCCGGCGGGGTAGGGCGCGCGCTCCTGCTGGCGCATCAGCAGCGTAGCGTCGTGCATGGCCCAGCGCACCGGGTCGTCGCCCAGGTAGCGCTGGAAGGCGTTGCGCCCCCAGGGGCACTGGCTGGGGTGGCTGATCGGTGCGAACGCCGACAGGCTGGCGAACACGCCGGGGTGGCGCAGCGCCAGAGTCAGCGCGCCGTGCCCGCCCATGCTGTGGCCGCACAGGCCCAGCCGCGTGGTGTCGATGGGCAGGTACTGGCCCAGCAGCGGCAGCAGCTCGTCGATCAGATAGCTTTCCATGCGCCAATGGCGTGACCAGGGCGCCTGCGTCGCGTCCAGGTAGAAGCCCGCGCCGACGCCAAAGTCCCAGTTGTCGGCCTCGCCCTCGATGCCTGCGCCGCGCGGGCTGGTGTCGGGCGCGATCAGCGCCAGGCCCAGCTGGCTGGCCAGCCGCTGGGCGCCGGCCTTGGTCATGAAGGTCTCTTCGGTACAGGTCAGGCCCGCCAGGTAGACCAGGGCCGGCACCTTGTGCGCCTGCGCGGCGACGGCTGTGGGCGGCAGGTAGACGGAAAAACGCATGGGCAGGCCAATGGTGCTGCTCGCGTGCTCGTAATAGCGCTGCGCGCCGCCAAAACAGGCGTGGGCGCTGCGCAGGGTCAGGGGGTGGTCTTTCTTCATGGCGGTCACGGTGCGTAGTGGACGACCGAGCGAATCGATTTGCCCGCGTGCATCAGGTCGAAGGCCTGGTTGATGTCGGCCAGCCCCATGGTGTGGGTGACGAAGGGTGCCAGCTGGATCTTGCCGCTCATCGCGTCTTGCACCATGCCGGGCAGCTCGCTGCGGCCCTTGACGCCGCCAAAGGCCGTGCCCAGCCAGCGCCGGCCGGTGACGAGCTGGAACGGGCGGGTGCTGATCTCCTGGCCGCTGCCTGCCACGCCGATGATGACGCTCTGGCCCCAGCCGCGGTGCGCGCACTCCAGCGCGGCGCGCATCACGTTGACGTTACCAATGCACTCGAAGCTGTGATCCACGCCCCAGCCGGTCATCTCGACGATGACCTGCTGGATCGGCTGCTCGAAATCCTTGGGGTTGACGCAGTCGGTTGCACCAAAAGTGCGGGCCAGGTCGAACTTGCCCGGATTGGTGTCGACGGCAATGATGCGCCCGGCCTTGGCAAGCTTTGCGCCCTGGATCACCGCCAGGCCGATGCCGCCCAGGCCGAACACGGCCACGCTGTCGCCTTCCTGTACCTTGGCAGTGTTCTTGACCGCGCCCAGGCCGGTGGTGACGCCGCAGCCCAGCAGGCACACCTGCTCGGGGTTGGCCTGTGGGTCGACCTTGGCGAGCGACACCTCGGCGACGACGGTGTATTCAGAAAACGTCGAGCAGCCCATGTAGTGGTAGATGGGCTGGCCGTTGTAGGAGAAGCGCGTCGTGCCGTCGGGCATCACGCCCTTGCCCTGGGTGGCGCGCACGGACACGCATAGATTGGTTTTGCCGCTCTTGCAGAACAGGCATTCGCCGCATTCGGCGGTGTACAGCGGAATGACGTGGTCGCCGGGCTTCACGCTGGTCACGCCTTCACCCACTTCGACGACGATGCCTGCGCCCTCATGGCCGAGCACTGCGGGGAAAACGCCTTCGGGGTCGTCGCCCGAGAGGGTGAAGGCGTCGGTGTGGCACACACCGGTGTGGGTGATCCTGACCAGTACCTCGCCTTTTTGCGGCGGAGCGACGTCGATCTCGACGATTTGCAGGGGTTCTCCGGCCTTGAAGGCCACGGCGGCGCGCGATTTCATTGCTCTCTCCTATTCAATCAACCCTGCACTGTAGGCCATGGCGCGCATGCGGGCGGCAAGAGACGAAAAAGCCCGCAGGCGGGTGCCTGCGGGCATTGGGGGTAGCGCGAACCAGAGTGTTATTCCATTTCCATATCAACCGATTACTTTGTCGGCTTCGCTTGTCG
>PGEI01000140.1 GCA_002894305.1 Comamonadaceae bacterium CD01 | reverse complement strand
CATGTAGCACTTGCGCAGCCGAGTTGTTCAGAATGTCCTTAACAGGCCCCAGTCGCGCACCAGGTCGGCGTAGTAGTCGATCAGCCCTTCGCTGTCGAGCGTGCGCCCCTCGGTTCTGAGCTGGTAGCCGGCGTCGCCGTGAAACCCGTTGGCCGCCGCGTCCAGCGCCAGCGCCACGTCCGTGCCCGGCCGCAGCCCGGCTTGCTCGATGGCGTTCACCAGCCAGTCCAGCGGCTCGCGGTTGGAGCGAACGGGCGGGGCGAAGCCGCCTTCGTCGCCGATGCCGGTGCGCAGCCCCCGGGCCTTGAGCAGCGCCTTGAGCGCGCGGTAGATGTCGGTCGCCCAGCGCAGTGCTTCGGAAAAACTGCCGGCGCCCAGCGGCTGGATCATGTATTCCTGAAAATCCGCGCCTTCCCAGCCCGCGTGGGCGCCGCCGTTGAGGATGTTCAGCGAGGGGATGGGCAGGCGCTCGCCGCCGCCCAGGCAGCGGTGCAGCGGCAGGCCCTGGGCCGCGGCCGCGGCGCGCGCCACGGCCATCGAGACGCCGACGACGGCGTTGGCACCCAGGCGTGATTTGTCCGGGGTACCGTCCAGCCGGGTCAAGGCTTCGTCAACGGCGCGCTGGTCGGTCGCATCCATGCCGACCAGGGTGTCGCGGATGCTGGTTTGCACCGCGGCGATGGCCTTGAGAACGCCGCGCCCGGCAAAACGTCCGGGATCGCCGTCGCGCAGTTCGACGGCCTCGCGCGATCCGGTCGAGGCACCGGCCAGCACGCCCGCCGTCGCTTCCTGTCCCTGGCTGGTGATGCAGGTGACTTCCAGCGTCGGCTGGCCGCGTGAATCCAGGATTTCGCGGGCCTTGAGGATCTTGATCGTGCAAACCACATGTTTTCTCCAGCGGTCGGAAATTGGAATGCAGTGTGCGTTGCTTCAAACAAGGCGCAGCCAGACGCCGAGCAGGGCGACCAGCACGCCGCCGACATGCATGACAGCAGCCCTGCGCCACGTGCACACCGGCAGTGCCCGCGCTCCGTGGCGCAACCCCTGATGGACGACACCTCCGGCAGCATTGCGGTGCGGGTGCAGGGCGCGGTTGCCCTATTGGCCTGGGGGGCGCGTTGTCCGTCGCCAGGCAAGGCGTTGAGCACGGTGAGCTCCCAGCGGCCGCTGCGCCATTGCAGGCAATTCCAGCAGCCGTTGTCCTGGGCGATGTCGCCGGGACTGCGGTTGGCGGCGGCGCCGAGCACCTCCAGCAGCGCGCGGTTCGTGGCGTCGTGGCCCACCAGGGCAATTGCCGGCCCGGCGGAAGTCTCCAATAGCCCATCGAAGGCCTGGTGCACACGTTCGCATAGCGCATGCCAGGGTTCCACGCCCGGCGCGGCGTCGATGCTGCCAAAGCGCTGCTGCACTTCGCCGCGGTCGCTGCCGGTCCAGGGGCCGTAGTCCCGGTCGTTCAGCGCATCCATCACCTCCACCGACAGCCCGACGGCACGCGCCAGCGGCTCTGCGG
This sequence comes from Comamonadaceae bacterium CD01, assembly GCA_002894305.1. Taxonomy (GTDB): domain Bacteria; phylum Pseudomonadota; class Gammaproteobacteria; order Burkholderiales; family Burkholderiaceae_C; genus Comamonas_C; species Comamonas_C faecalis. Next base: position 6,437 of record PGEI01000140.1, on the reverse strand, counting down.
TCTCGACCGCGCGCTGCAACGGGCTGGCCTGCACGCGCGACAGCGCAACCCCTGCGAACAACCGTCCCAGCGCGTCGGCCTGGGCGCGGCCCTGCTCGTCCAGTTGCGGGTCGGCCCGGCCGCGCAGGCGGCCCGCGACGTTGTAGGCGGTTTGCCCATGGCGCAGGAGAAACACCGTAAGGACACGTTGCGCGGCATCAGAGGCGGCCATGGTTCTCTCCTTCAGAGGCCATGTCCTGCCCGACGCCGAACTGGAAGAACTCGATCTCGCGGCGGATGCAGAACACGCACAGGCCCTCGGCCTGGACGGCCTGCATCAGCGCATCGCTCTTGCCATTGGCCAGGATGAAGCTGACCTCCTCGGGCTCATCGGCCAGCTCGAAGAAATGCGCCGAATGCGAGCGCCCCCCGCACCAACGCTCTCGGTGTCGATGCGGCGCGTGTGCCGCGTCACGCCCTGCGCCTTGGCCAGGCGCACCACGGCATCCAGCACCGACTCGCCGCGCCAGCGGCGCGAACGCGGTGCCATGAACGTCAATTCATAGCCTTTCATTGCCCACCTCCAAAAAATTGCCGCAAACCCAAAAACGCGACGGCGCCCAGCCAGGTCATGACCAGACAGCCGCCCACGTGCATGAAGATGCCCGTCAGCGCCCAGACCAGGCGCCCGCCCTGCAAGGCATCGAAGATTTCGGCGGTAAAGGTCGAGAACGTCGTCAGCGCGCCCAGCATGCCGGTAATGACGAACAGACGCCAGAAATGCGACGGCACGGCGATAAAGGTCGGCACCATCAGGCCGATGACGAAGGCGCCGATCAAATTGGCCGCCAAGGTACCCAGCGGCAGATTGGGAAAGACACCATTGAGCAGCAAGCCCAGGGCCCAACGCAGATTGGCCCCGACGACGGCGCCCAGGGAGATGGCAAGAACGGACAACCCCAGCTGCATGGAATTACCTCTTTACAGCAAGAGTCCGTGCGCCGCTGCGGCCACGGCGCCAGCATCGCCACGGAGACGGTCGCAGGTCGGATGGCGCTTGCACTCAAACGCCCTGAACCGAACGGACTGCGGGCCAGGGCACTGTGCAAAAACAAGATGAAAGATGGCGTAAGGCATGACTCTGACTCCGTAGACGGATGAATCAGGAGTCATTGGCTTCGCGGCTGCGAAGCGGTTTCAGGCGAACCCCACCACCTTGGGCGGTATTTTGACACCATTTCACATGCGGGCGCAGCAACTGCGGCGCCGCCGGATTGCGCCGCGCACCCACCGCCCCAGCGCCGACATCTGCGTCGGCGCTGGTCGTGCATCAGGGCGTGCCGGCGTGCCTCACGGCCACGCGCGTGGCCAGCATGCGCGCCTGGCGCGCGGCCTTGCGCTGGCCCTCGTCCCAGTCAGGCGCGGCGCACATAAACAGTGTCTTGCCATCGTCGCCGCCCAGCGCGACGGCAAAAATGCCTTCGGGCGCGGTGTGCACTTCCTGCAGAATGCGCCCGCCCTCGGCCATGCGCACCGCGCGCTGGTGGATGGTGTCGGCAAACCAGACCGCACCCTCGGCATCCAGCGCCAGGCCGTCGGGCACGATTTGCGCGGCCGCAATGCGCTTGCCAACGTCGCCCTCGCTGCCCAGGCTGCCGAAATTGGCAAAGTCGCGCCGCGGGCCCAGCGATCCGTCCGGCAGGATGTCGAACTGCGAGATGCGGTTGCCAAACAGCTCGTTGACGATCAGCGTCGCGCCGTCGGGCGTGATCACCATGCCATTGGGAAATTCCAGCCCCAGCGCCACCTGTTGCGCGCTGCCGTCGGGGCGCACCAGCACCAGGCCGGTGGTCTGAAACGGTGCGCCGCCCATCAGATCGAAGCCGAAGTCGCCAACGTAGGCGTTGCCGTTGGGCGCGACGACCATGTCGTTGGCGTGGCCGGCGCACAAGTCCCAGATGTCGGCATGCACCACCAGGCTGCCGTCCTCTTCCTGGCGCAGCACCTTGCGATCCTTCATCGACACCACCAGCATGCGCCCGTCGGGCAGCCAGCCCAGGCCCGAAGGCTGGTTCTCCACATGCACCATCTTGCGCGGCTCGCCATCGCTGCCCACGCAGTACACGCCGTGGGTGTAGAAATCCACGAACCACAGCGCGCCGTCGTGCCAGCGCGGCCCTTCCAGATAAGTCAGGCCCTGTGCAACCACCTTGATGCCGGTCTGTGCCATCGTCTTGTCTCCTTGTGTCTTGTTTCAAATGCGCCCACGGGCAATGGTCACGATAGCGCCCTCATCACACATGGCGTTTCGCCAGCGGGACAGGCGCCGGCACCGGCTCGGCGTCGGCGCGTGCGTGCAGCGCCTCGATCACGTGGCACTGGCCGCCGGTGCCGTCGCAGCGCCCGCGCAGTTGCAGCAGCTCGGCCTCCAGCACCTGCAGCTCGTGCAAGCGGGTGCGCACATGCTCCAGGTGTGCGTCCAGCGTGGCGCAGGCGGCGTGGTCGGTGCCCTCAGCGTCGCTGCCGCGCGCGTCCAGCGCCAGCAGCGCGCGCACCTCGTCCAGCGACATGTCCATTGCCCGGCACAGCCGCACGAAGCGCAGGCGATGCACGTCGGCGTCGCTGTACAGGCGGTAGCGGTTGTCCTCGCGGGCGCGGGCGGTCAGCAGACCTTCCTTCTCGTAATAGCGGATGTTGGCCGACGCCACGCCCGACAGCCGGGCGGCATCTCCAATGCGGTGGCGGGGGCTTTGCGCGGGCATGCTTGACCTTGGAGTGACTTGAAGGTTTCCAATCATCGCATGTCTCATAGTTCTACCCGTCCCGCACCTTCGCCCGGCCACAGCCATGGTCGCCAGCACGCGCATCCGCGCGACCACGGTCACCACCACGACCACGGCCATGCCGGCGCAGCCAGTTGCAGCGCGCCCGCCCAAGACATCAATGCCGGTACCAGTGCCTGCGGCAGCAGCGGCTGCGGCGCCGGTGATGGCCACGGCGTGCTGCCGCCCTGGCCGCGCATCGCCGCGGCACTGACGCTGGCCTGCGCGGCCGAGGCCGCGCACTGGCTGCAGTGGAACCTGCCGGGCATGGCGCTGGCGCTGGTGGCCATTGCGCTGTCGGGCCTGGGCGTGTACCGCGCGGGCTTGAAAGATCTGGCGCGGCTGCACCTGGGCATCAACGCGCTGATGGCCGTGGCAGTCACCGGCGCGGTGCTGATCGGCCAGTGGCCCGAGGCGGCGATGGTGATGGCGCTGTACGTGGCGGCCGAGCGCATCGAGCACGGTGCGATGGACAAGGCGCGCCACGCCATCCGCAATCTGCTGGATCTGGCGCCCGAGACCGCCGACGTGCTGCAGCCGGACGGCAGCACGCTGCGCACGCCCGCCAGCGGAGTGGCGCCGGGCGCGCTGGTGCGCATTGCCCCGGGCGCGCGCGTGCCGCTGGACGGCGCCGTCACGCAAGGCGAGAGCAGCGTCAACCAGGCGCCGATCACCGGCGAGAGCCAGCTGGCCGACAAGGCGCCGGGCGATGCGCTGTACGCCGGCAGCGTCAACCAGAACGGCGAGCTGGTGATGCGCGTGACCGCGCCGGCGGGCGACACGCTGCTGGCGCGCATCGTGCACGCCGTGGAGCAGGCGCAGGCCAGCCGGGCGCCCACGCAGCGCTTCGTCGACCGCTTCGCCGCGGTCTACACGCCCATCGTCTTCGTGCTGGCGCTGGCACTGGCACTGCTGGCGCCGCTGCTGATGGGCTGGAGCTGGCAGCAATCCGCCTACCAGGCGCTGGCGCTGCTGGTCATTGCCTGCCCCTGCGCGCTGGTCATCTCCACGCCGGTCACCATGGTCAGCGCGCTGACCGCGGCCGCGCGCCGCGGCATTCTGATCAAGGGCGGCAGCGCGCTGGAGTCCGCGCGCGCGCTGCGCGCCATTGCGCTGGACAAGACCGGCACGCTGACCACCGGCCGCCCCACGCTGGTGCACTGGCAGGCCTGGGGCGGCGCCGACGCGCAGGTTGCCGCGGCCACCGCCTGGCAGCTGGCCAGCCGCAGCGACCACCCTGTCTCGCGCGCGATTGCCGCCGGCCTGCCCCCACAGGCCTTTGACGCCAGCGGCGACGCGCTGCAGGAGCTGCAGGCCCTGCCGGGGCGCGGCGTGCAGGCGCGCATCGACGGCCTGACCTGGCGGCTGGGCAATCTGCGCCTGGTGCGCGAGCTGGGCCTGGCCGACGACGCGCTCCAGCAGGCGCTGGAGCAGCACGAACAGCTGGGCCGCAGCGTCACCGTGCTGGCCGACGACGCCGGCGTGCGCGCGCTGTTCGCCGTCGCCGACCCGCTGCGCGCCGACGCGCCGCAGGCCATCGCACAGCTGCGCGCGCTGGGCGTGCACCCGGTGGTGTTCAGCGGCGACAACCCGGCCACCGTGGCCGCCGTGGCGCGCGAGGCCGGCATTGCCACGCCCGAGGACGCGCGCGGCGGCCTGCTGCCGGGCGACAAGCTCACCGCGCTGGCCGCGCTGCAGCAACGCTTTGGCCCCGTGGCGATGACCGGCGACGGCATCAACGACGCGCCGGCGCTGGCGCGCGCCGACATCGGCTTTGCGATGGGCGGCGCGCACAGCACCGGCATGGCCATGGAGACCGCCGACGTGGTGCTGATGAACGACGACCTGCGCCGCATTCCCGACACCATCGCACTGTCGCAGCGCGCCCACCGCGTGCTGTGGCAGAACATCGGCCTGGCCCTGGGCGTCAAGGCCGCGTTCTGCCTGTTGGCCGTGCTGGGCCTGGCGACGATGTGGATGGCCGTGCTGGCCGACATGGGCGTGAGCCTGCTGGTCGTCGCCAACGGCCTGCGCCTGCGCCGCTGGATCGCCGCGCCGCACGAGCGGCCGGACAGCATGCGGGGCCGGCCCGCCATGGGACAATGACGGCCATGAGCCACGCCCACTCCCGCACGCGCCAGCGCGCCGCTTTCGAGCACCTGCTGGCGCGTTTTGACGCCAGCACCGCCGAGAGCACGCCCCAGCGCTGGCGCTACCTGGAGGCAGCGCATGTGCTGGCGCAAAACCGCTACAGTTTCTTGCTGCACTGGCGCGCGCACTGGAAGATGCTGCAGTTCGCCCGCACGCTCAAGGACGACTACGAGGTGCGCGGCCAGCTCGGCCACCTGTTGATGACGCCGATCAGCCACCTGGTGCGCTTTGTGCCGCCGGGCAACACCGGCCGCGCCGTGATGCCGGCCATGCAGCCCATGGTGCCCAGCCCCCAGGTGCGCGAATGCATTGCCGAGGCCATGGCCGCAACCGATCCGGCCGCACCCGCCACGAGCGCCCACCCGGGCCAAACCTGACAGGCTGGCGCCCCGATGAACACCCCCGTCCCCCCGCCCGCCGAGGCTCCGCCGCACACGGCCGTCGAAGACGCCACCGCCATCCTCACCGGCGTCACGCTGGTGTCGCTGGGCATCGGCTTTCTGGCAAACGCCAAGCTGCTGACCGGCGGCATGGCGGGCCTGGCCTTCGTGCTGCACTACGCCACCGGCATAGGCTACGGCTGGCTGTTCTTCACGATCAACCTGCCGTTCTACTGGCTGGCGGTGCGCCGCATGGGCTGGGCCTTCACGCTCAAGACCTTTGCCGCGGTCACGCTGCTGTCGGTGCTGACCGGCATGCAGGAGCGCTGGCTGCACCTGAGCGACCTGCCTCCGCTGTACGCCGCCGTCATCGGCGGCATGGTCATGGGCCTGGGTTTCCTGGTGTTGTTCCGCCACCGCTGCAGCCTGGGCGGCGTCGGCATCCTGGCGCTGTACCTGCAGAACCGCTATGGCTGGAGCGCCGGCAAGGTGCAGATGGCCGTCGACAGCTGCATCGTGCTGGCCGCGCTCATCACCGTCGAACCAGCACGCGTGGCCTGGTCGGTCGCCGGCGCGGTCGTGCTCAACCTGGTACTGGCCATGAACCACCGGCCCGGCCGCTACATGGCCGCGTGACCGCTGGCCGCCCCGCCGCGGAAACTTTGCGCCGCCCCACGCCTCCAACCCCGCCATGCGCCCATTGATCGCCCTGCTGTGCACCCTGTCCCTGCTGCTTGCGGGTGCCAGCGGCTGGGCGACGGCGGCATCCACGCACCCAGTGGCCACCGATGCAGCGCAGGCCCTGGCCGCCGCCCACGATTGCTGCGCCGACGCCTACGCTGCCGACCATGCCAGCCCGACGCCTGCAAATGACTGCGGCGCTGGCTGCGGCCCGGCAGGTGCGACAACCGGCTGCTGCACCTGCCTGCTGCTGCCGGCCGCCCTGCCCGCCCGGTTTCTTCCCGCTGCATCGCAGCCCGCGCGCCACTCCCCGGGCAGCGCCGCGCAAAACTTTGCCAACGCCGTGCTGGCGCCGCAGTTCAAGCCCCCGATCGCCTGATTCCATTTTTCAATCAATCGGGTACGCGAAGGCGCAGCGCAGACA